>JBCBSH010000080.1:0-18099 GCA_039819285.1 Pseudomonadota bacterium | reverse complement strand
CGACGACTGGGACCGCATCATGGCGGTGAACGCGCGCGGCGGATTCCTCATGTGCCGGGCGGCGGCGCGCCTGTTTTCGCGCCAAGGGCATGGCCGCATCGTCAATATTCTGACCAAACTGGGCTTCGGCAACCCGTTCTCGTCGGCCTATATGGCGTCAAAGAGCGCGGTCTGGGCGCTGACCCAATGCCTGGCGGTCGAATTGGCCGGCCAAGGCATCACCGTTAACGCTGTCGCCCCCGGGCATGTCGGCCCCGGTACCGGCATGGAGGCCGCCTTTCGGGCCAAGGCAGAGACGCTCGGGTTGGACTGGCCGACATTCGAACGCCAGGTGCTGGGCACCATTCCGCTGGGCCGCTGGTGCCGGCCGCGCGACGTGGCGGGCGCCGTTTCGTACCTGCTGTCCGACGACGCCGACTTCGTGACCGGCGAGATGATCAACGTCACCGGCGGGTTCGGAGGTTACGCCTTTTCGGCGCCCGTCGAGGAGACCCCGACATGAGCGGGTCGACGGACAAACCGATCCGGCCGACCGAGGCCGAGATCAGGGCGGGCGGCTTCTCGACGCCCTGGGACGCGCCGATGACGCCGCCCTTTCCGTTCACCTTCCGGAATGTCGAGGTGCTGACCGCCGTTTATCGCACGGACCCGGACGCCATCGCGCGCCTGCTGCCGCCGCCTTTGGAGCCGACCTCGGACAAGGTCCTGATCCACATCTATCGCATGGGCGATGTCGACTGGCTGGGCCCCTACGGCGAATCGAATGTCATGATCGGCGCCCGCATGGCGAACGGCGGCATTTCGGGCGGCTATTCGCCCTACCTGTTCCTGAACCACCCGGTCGGGATTGTTCAGGGCCGCGAGGTGCACGGCCAGCCTAAGAAATACGCCGAGCCAAGCCTGACCACGGCCGGGGACACGGTCGTTGGCCGCATCACCCGCGACGGAATCGATGTCATGACGCTGACCGCGCCCTACAAGCAGCGGCAAGGCGACCTGACCGCGCTGCAAGAGCATTTTGACTTCCGAATCAATCTGAACCTGAAGGCCGTCGAACATATCGACGGCCGTCCGGCGATCCGCCAAATCACCGCACGCAAACTGTCGGACGTCACCATCCATGAGTGCTGGCGCGGGCCCTGCACTGTCGAGCTGCGGCCCCATGTGCAGGCACCGATCTACCGCCTGCCCGTGATCGAGGCGATCGAGGGCTTTCACTGGCGGGCCGATTTCACGCTGGTGCCGGGTGACATCATTTACGACTACCTGGCGGACGAAAACGCACAGAAGGGGGAGATGGGGGCATGAGCCACTACGCCTGGGTCTTGGAAGTAAGGCCCGGATATGAAGAGGAATACAAAAAGCGCCATGACGAGATCTGGCCCGAGATGGTCGAGGCGCTGAGCGAAGCCGGCATCCGCAACTACAACATCTTTCGCCATGGGCTGACCCTGTTCGGCTATTTCGAGACCGACGATCTTGACCGCACGCGCAAGGCCTTGGCGGAAAGCCCGGTGAACAAGCGCTGGGCGGAATGGATGGCGCCGATCATGCGGGTCGAGGTCGATCCGACGACGCAGTTTCCCTACCTGCTGCCCCTGCAGTGGCGGATGGACTGAGGCATGGCCGCACTTTCCGGAAAAACGGCGCTGGTAACCGGCGCCGGCAAAGGGCTCGGTACCGCGATTGCCAGGGCACTAGCGCGCGACGGCGCCCATGTGGTGGTGACCGCACGGTCGGCCGAAGCCGCCAGGCAGGTCGCCGAGGTGATCGGTGACGAAGGCGGCTCAGCCGTCGCGACGACACTGGATGTGGCCAATCCCGATGCCGACATGAAGCACATCGAGGCCGATCATCACATCGACATCCTGGTGAACAACGCCGCCTCCATCCAGCCAATCGCAAAGTTGGCGGACACGGATCCGAAAGCCTGGGCGGCGACGGTCGACGTGAACCTGATCGGCGCCTACCGCATGATCCATGCCTTGCTGCCGGCCCTGGTCGGGGCCGGCGGCGGCCGGATCGTCAACATCAGCACCGGCGCAGCACACCGCCCGCTAGAGGGCTGGAGCGCCTATTGCGCATCCAAGGCCGGTCTGGCGATGCTGACGCGGACCATCCATTGCGATCACGCCGACGACGGTATCCGGTCGTTCGGCCTGGCACCGGGCCTGGTCGACACCGACATGCAGGCGCAGATCCGGGCGTCCGGGATCAACCCGGTCAGCCAGCTCGATCGGTCGGCACTGTCCCATCCGGACGAACCGGCGAAGATGGTCGCCTACCTGGCGAGCGGCGCGGCCGACGACCTGTCCGGCGAGGAGCTCGACGTACGCGACCCCGACCTGCGCCGACGCGCGGGTTTGCCCGAGAGCTGATCGTGACGGCACCCGATCAAACCCGAAGGGTCGTCGTCACCGACTACAACTTTCCCGCCTTGGAGGCTGAGCAAGCCGCCGCGGAGGCGGCGGGGGCCACGTTTGCCGGCCGTCAATGCAAGAATGCCGAAGAAGTCGGCGACCAAGTTGAGGGCGCGTCAGCTGTCTTCGTTCAGTTCGCGCCCATGGATGCGGCGGCAATCAACCGCCTGGCCGATCCGGCGATCATCGTGCGCTACGGCGTCGGCTTCGACAATATCGATATCGAAGCGGCGAAGGCGCGAGGGGTCAGGGTCTGCTACGTGCCGGACTATTGCATCGATGAGGTCGCCGATCACACCTCGTCGCTGTTGCTGGCGCTTCTGCGGCGGCTGCCCATCCTCGACCAGTCGGTTCGCCGCGGTGAATGGGCGCCGGCACTTGCGGCCAGACCGCTGCCGCCCTTCGACCAAACGACCGTCGGGTTTCTGGGGCTGGGCCGGATCGGCCAGGCGGTTCTGACCCGTCTGCGGCCCTTCGGCTTTCGCTTCGTCATCACAGACCCGAGGGTCGACGCCGAACGCGCAGCCGGCTTCGGCGCGGAGGCAATGCCATTGTCAGCGCTTTGGTCGTCGGCTGACGCGATTCTGCTGCACGCACCATCGACACCCGAAACCCGGCACATCGTAAACGCGGACAGCTTGTCTGCGATGAAGCCCGGGGTCGTTTTGGTCAATTGCGCCCGGGGCGATCTGATCCACGAGGGGGCGCTGGCCGAAGCGCTGACCAGCGGAACCGTCCGTGCCGCCGGACTGGACGTCTTCGAAACCGAGCCGCTGCCGGAAACCTCGCCGCTCAGGGCCGCGCCCAACCTTCTGCTGTCGCCGCACGCGGCCTGGTATTCGGAGACGTCGATCGGACGCCTTCAGAAGCTGGCAGCCGACGAAGTCACCCGTTTCTTCAACGGCGACCCGCCGCGCTGTCCGGTTCCGGATTCAATCTGAGGCCAACCGCCGCAGCGTTTCCGCAAGCACGGCGGCGCCGGCAATCAGATCCGCCTCGTCGGCATTCTCCGACGGGTGGTGGCTGATGCCCTTGTGGCAGGGAACGAAGATCATGCCGCACGGGTAGGACTGCGCCAGAACAGCCGCGTCATGGCCGGCGCCGGAGACCATGCGCCGGGCAGGCAAACCCAGATCCGAGGTCGCAGAGGCGACGGTCTCGACGATGCGTTCGTCGAACCGGACCGGTTTTAGCGACTCCTGAAGCGCGATATCGGCCTCGCAGTCACCTGCTTTCTCGGCCACGACGCGTCGGATCATCTCCGTCGACCGTTCCAAGACACCCTCATTCGGATGCCGCAGATCGATGGTGAAGATCACCTCGTCTGCCACCGTGTTCGGGGCGCCCGGCCGCGCGATGAAGCGCCCGACGGTGAAGCGGATGATATCGTCGGGATCGTGAAGCGCGTCGGCAAGCGCCTGGACCATCGAGGTCGCGGCCATCACCGCGTCCCGTCGCTGGCCCAAGGGCGTCGTGCCAGCGTGGTCCGTGCGTCCCCGGACGATGACTTCCATCCAGCGCATGCCCTGGACGCCCTCGACGACGCCGATTGTCAACCGCTCGGCCTCCAGGATCGGCCCTTGCTCGATATGCGCTTCGACCAGCCCCGCAATCGGACGCGGTTGCTCGCGGATCGGTAGATCGGGCGTTGCGGCCAGGAGTTCGGCGAGCGCATCGCCCAATCGAACACCGTCGGGGTCCAGCTTATCCTCGATCTCGCCGATCGACAGTCGATCGACATAGAAGGACGACCCCATGACGCCGGGGATGAACCGGCTGCCCTCCTCATTGGTCCAGGCGACGGCCTCGATCGGCCGGCTGAGCGCGGCACGGTTCTCCTTCAAGGACTGAACCGCCTCCAGCGCGGCGATGACGCCATAGGCACCGTCCAGCCAGCCGCCAGCCGGCTGGCTGTCCAGATGACTGCCGGCGACGATGGGCGCCACGGTCTCGGCCCCGGCGGGGGTGTGGCGAAGATAGAGATTGCCGATCGGATCCGTCTCGGCGGTAAGACCGGCCTGCTGCGCCCAGCCGATCACCAGCTTGCGGGCGGCGGCATCTTCCGGTGTCAGGGCCTGGCGGTTCACGCCGCCGTCAGTTCTGGCGCCAATCCGCGCCAAAGTGCGCAGCCTGGCAATCAGCCGCTCACCGTCGGTCAGCGCGTCGAAACGCGTCGTTCCTGGACTAGGAGTTGTCAAGAAATCCGCCTTTCAAGGTGACCTCCATGCGACGCAAATGGGCGTAGGCCTCTCGCATATGGTCCAGCATCAGCGCACGCGCTTTGTCCGCGTCGCGATTTCGAAACGCGGCAATCAGTGCCCGATGGGCTCGATCGCCGTCGGCAACCATGGCCTCCATATTGTCGATCTTCCCGCGTCCGTCGGCCGAATCGTAGATTTGCTGGTAGACAAACCCCTTCTTGATCAGGGTGTTGATAAAGCGGCAGGAAAACCGGATCAACGGGTTGGGGCAGCGCTCGGCCAGAATGTCGTGGAAGTCCAGTTCGGCCATTCTTTGGTCGCGTTCGACGGCCGGATCGACCGGGGCACAGTCACAAAAGGCCACCACCCGTTCCAGCGCCTCCAGGTCTTCATCAGTAATCAACGGGGCGACAAGGTAGGCGAGTTCCGGTTCGACCATCAGGCGCAGGCGATAAAGATCGTCGACCGACAAATCCTCGAAGAAGAAATAGTTGTCGAGCAGGCGCGCGGCTGTCTCCAACGGTACCTTGGCGATGCGCGCCCCGCCCTTGGGTCCGGTCGAGACCGTGATCAGCCCCTGAACCTCAAGCGCCTTCAAAGCCTCGCGGACCGTGCCCTTCGAAACCCCAAACTCGTCGATCAACTGCTTTTCCTGGGGCAGCCGGTCGCCGGGTTGCAGTTCGGTGTCGACGATCCAGCGCTTCAGCCGCTCGGCGACGACATCGGACCGCTTTTGAAAGCGTGGGCGGGCGGAATGGGCCGGCGTTTCCGGCTCTTGATGCGCCATGGTTGGATTCCTCTCCTCTTATTTTTCATATTTATCATGATAAATTGATTGACTCAATGTTGCGCTTGCGGCCAGAATTCGGACCAATTCAACCGGCTGTGACAGCGGTACGGAAATTCCGTGTCGCGGCCATAAAGACAGGAGGCTTGGCAATGAATTGGGGCGCGAAATCGAACGGATTGAAGGCGCTGGCGACGGCCCTGGTCTTGGGCACGTCACTAACGGTCACCGGCATGGCAACGGCCCAGGTGCCGCAAGACGTACTGTCGGTCGGCCAGATCGCCGAGCCTTTGTCTCTAGACCCGCATCGGGTGACGGCCGTCAACGACTTCCGGATTCTGGTCAACCTTTACGAGGGTCTGGTGCGGTTCTCTGATGGCACGCTGGAGGTCGAGCCCGCCCTGGCCGACAGTTGGGAGATCAGCGAGGACGGCACGACCTATACCTTCTCGCTGCGCGACGGCGTCACCTTCCACGACGGCACACCGTTCAACGCCGAGGCGGTGAAGTTCAACTTCGACCGTATGCTGGACGAGAACCACCCCTATCACGACACGGGGCCCTTCCCGCTCTCCTTCTTCTTCAGCGCCATCGAAGAAACCGAAGTGATCGACGACCGCACGGTCGCCTTTCACCTGGCGGAGCCTTATGCGCCGCTGCTGTCCAATCTGGCCTACCCGACCGGTCTGATCGTCTCGCCAACGGCGGTGATGGAACATGGCGCCGACTATGGCCGCAACCCATCCGGCACGGGACCGTTCCAGTTCGCGGTTTGGGAAGCCAATCGGCAGGTCGCGTTGGAGCGCAACGAGGACTATTGGGGTGGCGCGCCCGACTTGCGCGGCGTGGTCTTCCGGCCAATTACGGATGCGAATGCCCGGGTGAACGAGATGCTGGCCGGCGGCATAGACCTGATGGTCGAGGTGCCGCCGGACATGGTCGCTCAGTTCGACGAGGACCCGGACTTCACCATGTATGAGCAGGCGGGGCCGCATCTGTGGTTCCTGATCTTGAACCTGCGCGAGGGCCCGTTCACCGACCAGCGCATGCGCCAGGCGGCGAACTACGCCATCAACAAGGAAGCGATCGTTAGCGAGGTGCTGCAGGGCACGGCGACAGTGGCCGCAAGCCCGATCCCGCCGGCCTTCGCCTGGGCCTACAATGAGGACCTGCAGCCCTACCCCTACGATCCTGACCGTGCACGCGAACTGATCGCGGAGGCGGGCTATGGCGACGGTGCCGAGGTCACGTTCCTGGTCACCGAGGGCGGCTCCGGTATGCTGGACCCAGTCGCCATGGGCACGGCGATCCAGGCCGATCTGGCGGATGTGGGCATCGACGCCAACATCGAGACCTATGAGTGGAACACGTTCCTCGGCATCGTCAATCCGGGCCTGGAAGGCCGCGGCGACATGGCCGAAATGGCCTGGATGACCAACGACCCCGACACCCTGCCCTTCCTGGCCCTGCGCACAGGGGCCTTTCCGGAGGAGGGCGGCTTCAACTCCGGCTATTACTCCAACCCCGAGGTCGACGCGCTTTTGGAGCAGGCGCGCGTTTCGACCGATCAGAACGAGCGGGCGGAGCTTTATCGCCAGGTCCAGGCCGTCGTCTACGAGGATGCGCCCTGGGTGTTTGTCGCGAACTGGCAACAAAACGCCGTCAGCACCGACGACGTCGCCGGCTTCGCGCTGCAGCCGTCGTTCCTGCTGGACCTTTACGGGGTTTCGAAGAACTGATGGTCAAGGCCGGGACAGCGCTCATGTCCCGGCCGACCGCCTGACCGGTTAGGCCCCATGTTCGGCTACATCGTCCGCCGGCTGTTGCAGGCGATCCCGGTCCTGCTGGGTATTTCGATCATCGTCTTTCTGGTGATCTCGCTGATCCCGGGCGACCCGGCGACAGCGATCCTGGGCGCCTTCGCCACACCGGAGAATGTCGCCCGCGTGAACGCGGCGTTGGGCCTCGACCGGCCCTTGCCGGTTCAGTATCTCTCCTGGCTCGGCGGTGTTCTTCGGGGCGATTTCGGCGTCTCCTTTGCGCTCGACCGGCCGGTGGCGGACGAGTTGGGCGAGCGTATCTTTCCGACATTCATCCTCGCCGCCACCGCCCTCGTGCTGTGCGCCATATTCGGC
Source organism: Pseudomonadota bacterium (assembly GCA_039819285.1). GTDB lineage: Bacteria > Pseudomonadota > Alphaproteobacteria > DSM-16000 > Inquilinaceae > JANQGH01. The sequence continues at coordinate 10,556 of JBCBSH010000080.1, read as the reverse complement.
CTCTTGGCCGGCACACTGTCGGCCGTTCGGCAATATGGCTGGACTGATCGGATCATCAGCGTGCTGGTGCTGATCGGCATTTCCACCCCGTCCTTCTGGCTCGGCATGATGGCCATCGTGCTGTTTTCGATCGAGCTGGGCTGGTTCCCGACCGGCGACATGTATTCGCTGTTCGGTGGCGGCGGCCTGGGCGACCTGATCTGGCATCTGACCCTGCCTGCCATCACGCTGGCGGTCGTGGCCACCGGGGTCGTGGCCCGGCTGACCCGCGCCAACATGCTGGAAGTTCTGCGCCAGGACTATGTCCGCACCGCCCGCGCTAAGGGCCTGCCGGAACGGCTAGTGATCTCGCGGCATGCGGTGCGCGCGGCGATCGGGAGCCTAGTCCCGATCATCGGCATCCAAGCGGGCTTCGTGCTGGGTGGTGCGGTCTACATCGAGGAAGTGTTTCAATGGCCGGGCCTCGGCCGGATGCTGGTGAGGGCCATTTCGCAGCGCGACATCATCCTGGTGCAGGGTGGTGTCATGCTGATCGCGACCGCCTTCGTGCTGATCAATCTGGCAACCGACGTCATCCAATCGATGCTCGACCCCAGGGTGCGCGACCGATGACCGCGACCGCCATGCCGGAACGGCGGACACGATCGGGCGGCGCCTGGTCGCGTCTGGTGGCCAATCCGCTGACCGTCATCGGCCTCGTCCTGCTGGCGATCCTGGGCGGCCTGGCCCTGGCCGCGCCGATCCTGCCGCTGGCCAACCCCGATGCGACCTCGCTGTCGGACCGGCTGACAACGCTGTTCTCGCCCGGCGCCTGGCTGGGCACCGACCATTTGGGGCGCGATCTGCTGTCGCGATTGATCTGGGGCACGCGGGTCAGCGTCGCCGTCGGGCTGGCCGCCACCCTGGCGGCGGCGCTTGTGGGATCGACCATCGGTCTCGTCGCGGCGTTCTACGGCCGCTGGGTCGATGCCGTGCTGATGCGCACGATCGATACGCTGATGGCCTTTCCCTACCTGCTGCTGGCGCTGGCCATCGTTGCAGCGTTGGGCCCGGGCCTGCTGAACGCTCTAATGGCCATCGCCGTCGTCAACATCCCGTTCTTCGCGCGGGCAGCGCGGGGGCAGGCGCTGGCGATCAAGAACCAGGACTACGTCGCCGCCGCGCGGCTGAGCGGGTTTTCCGACGCGCGCATCATCCTGACCGAGATCCTGCCCAACGTGCTGCCGGTCGTGATCGTCACTATGTCGTCGACCCTGTCCTGGATGATCTTGGAAACCGCCGGCCTGTCCTTTCTTGGTCTCGGCGCCCAGCCGCCGACGGCCGATTTGGGCAGTATGTTGGGTGATGGGCGCGACCTGATCCATAGGGCGCCGATGGTGGCCCTCTTGCCCGGCCTGGTCATTCTGCTGCTGGCCATCGGCATCAACCTGGTCGGCGACGGCGTGCGCGACGTGCTGGACCCGAGGCTGAAATCCGGAGCGCTGACCCGACCGGCCGCCGCCACCAAGCGCCGCCTGCCGGCCGCGCCCGGAACGCCGGCGATGGATGAACGGCTGGTCCTTTCAGTCCAGAACCTCTCGACGTTCTTCGAGGTCGGCGGCCGCACCCTGAAGGCGGTGCACGATGTCAGCTTCGAGGTCAGGCGCGGCGAGGCGCTGGGAGTGGTCGGCGAATCCGGCTCCGGCAAATCCGTTACGGCGCTCAGCCTTCTCGGCCTCGTGGCGTCGCCCCCTGGCGTGATCACCAACGGGGCGATCTGGTTCAATGATCGCCAGCGCGGGCCGATGGATCTCGCGCGCCTGCCGATCCGGGAATTGCAGCAGCTGCGCGGCTCCCGCATCGCCTACATCTTCCAAGACCCGCTGACCGCCCTGCATCCGGTTTTGACGGTTGGGTTCCAAGTCGCCGAAACCCTGGTTCTCCATCAGGGCATGGGCTGGGCCGATGCGCGCCGCGAGGCTGTGCGGCTGTTGGACATGGTCAAGCTGCCGACGCCGGCGGAAAAGGCGCACGCCTATCCCCACGAACTGTCCGGCGGCCAGCGGCAACGGGTCATGATCGCAATGGCGCTGGCCAACCGACCGGATCTGATCATCGCCGACGAGCCGACCACGGCGTTGGATGTGACCACCCAGCGCCGGGTGCTGGAGCTGCTGGACGAGCTGAGGCGGGAGCATGATGCCGCGCTGCTGTTCATCAGCCACGATTTCGGGGTCATCGCCGACCTGTGCGACCGGGTGCAGGTGATGTATGCCGGCGAGGTCGTGGAACGGGGGCCTTCGGCCGAACTGTTCCGCAATCCCAGCCATCCCTATACGCGGCGCTTGCTCGATTGCGTTCCCAGCCTGACGGACGATCGGGAGATCGAGGCCATTCCCGGCCTGCCGCCGGCGGTCGATCGGCTGCCGCCCGGCTGCCCGTTTGCCGATCGCTGCGAAGAAACGGAGGCGGCGTGCCGCGAAGGAACCATCGCCTTGCGTCGGGTGTCGGACCGGCACGCGGCCCGCTGCATCCATGCGCCGGGCGCCGCGCTGGCGGAGGCCTCATGACAGAGGCACCGCTGATCGAAGCCAAGGCGGTCACCAAGCGCTTTCCCGGCCGGCGCGCCTTTCCGTGGCAGAAGGCGCCGGTGCTTGAGGCCGTCAAGAACGTCTCGGTGTCGGTGCAACCGGGCGTTTCGCTTGGCATCGTCGGCGAATCCGGCTGCGGCAAGTCCACGCTGGCGCGCATGCTGGTCGGGCTGACCAAGGCCAGCGCCGGCACGATCGACATCGACGGCCACCGGGTCTGGGCCGGCGACCGTGCCGTCAACCGGCAGGCACGCCAGCGCATTCAGATGGTATTTCAAGACCCGCTCGGATCCCTGAACCCGCGCAAGACCGTTCGCCAATTAATCGAGGCGCCGTTGATCGGCCTGACCGGCATGACGGCGGCCGAACGGCGCGGCCGTGTCGAGGCCTTGATGGACCTGGTCGGCCTGCGTCCGGAGTTCATTCACCGCCATGCGCACGAGTTTTCCGGCGGCCAATGCCAGCGCATCGGCATCGCCCGCGCGCTGGCCACCGAGGCTGACATTCTGATCCTCGATGAACCCGTCTCAGCCCTGGATGTCTCCATCCAGGCACAGATCCTGAAGCTGCTGGCCGATTTGCGGCAGCGGTTGGGGCTGACCTATCTGTTCATCAGCCACGACCTGTCGGTGGTCAACCATGTCTGCGATCAGGTCGCGGTGATGTATTTCGGCGAGGTGGTCGAGACCGGCCCGACCGGCTCTGTGTTGCGCAACCCCGCGCATGACTACACCAGGCGGCTGTTGGCCGCCGTGCCGGGCGACAGGCTTGAGGCGCTGCGAGCAGGCCAGACCTAGGTCAGACCGTTCGGCCCATCCAAACCTGTCCGCGCGTCGGCCCGCTGCCGGTGGAGACCTGGTGGCTGCGGCCCAGGCGTTTTTCGATGCGCGATTGCACCATCTCGAAGATGCCGGACAGGATCCAATAGATCACGGCGGCAGCGATCAGCATCTCCATGTATTTGAACTCGCTGCGGCCGTGGGTCTGGGCCAGATAGGTCAGCTCCCACACCCCCATGATCGAGACCAGAGCGGAGTCCTTAAGCATGGCGATGAACATGTTGCCCGTCGGCGGCACGATCACGCGCAATGCCTGGGGCAGGATGACCAAGCGCTGGGTCTGAAACGGTGTCAGGCCGAGCGCCATTGCACCCTCGCTTTGCTGGCGCGGGATGCTGAGGATGCCGGCGCGAAAGATCTCCGCCAAATAGGCGCCGTAGCACAGCGACAAGGCGATGATGCCGGCGGGGATGGCGTCGAGCACGATGCCGATTTGCGGCAGGCCGAGATAGATCAGCATGACCTGCAGCAATAGCGGTGTCCCGCGAAAGAACGAGACGTAGAAAGTCGCGATGCCGAACGCCAAGCCGCTGGATGACAGGCGGGCATAGGCCGCGATCAGCGCGATTGTGCTGGCGCAGGCGATGCTGACTAGGCTTATGAACAGGGTCATCGCCGCGCCTTGGAAGAACCCGTTGTTCAGCCGCAGGCCCAACAGAAACGGCAGCCGGTCGCCGATGAAGTCGTAAGACAGGTCGAAACTGGCGAAGAAGCCAAAGAACAGGATCAGCAGTTCCGCCCAGACTACCGGCACCTGATAGCGAAACGGCAGCCGGCTGATGGCCCGCGCGTTGACGACCAGCAGGACAGCAACCACAAACCCGCCGACGATCCTGATCAGCGTCGCGCCGGTGCCTTCAAACCCCAGCAGGGAACCGAGATTGACGGCCCAAATCACAAAAGCGGTCAGAACCACGACAGCGAAAAAGCGGCGCAGCCATTTGTGGGCGAGGATCTCTGACATCGGCGACTACCATGGTCGATAAGCGGTGGCGACGGGCACCAGCAAACACCGGCCTTTGGCGGGCCGCAAGAAATCCGTCATGCGGCTGGACAGGCCGTCAGCCGCGGTGTGAAATGCGGCCAGCATCACGAGGATGGCAGCATTCTCATCAAGAGACAGACGAATTGGGAGAGCGTGACATGCGGTTGACGATCATCGGAGTTTCCTTGGGCGCCGCGGCCTTGATGTCGGGCACCGCATTGGCGGGCGAGACCTTGGACCGGATCATGGCGTCCGGCGTTTTGGTCGGCGCGTCGGCCGACGGCTTTCCGCCGGTGGCGTTTCTGAACGAGAACAATGAGTTCGACGGCTTCGACGTCGACGTTCTGGAGATCATCGCCGGCCGCATGGGGCTGGAGGCCGAGATCGTGACGCCGTCCTGGGAAGCACAAGTGGCCGGCAATTGGGCCGACCGGTGGGACATCGCCGTCGGGTCGATGACGCCGACGCCGGCCCGCGCGGAGGTCCTGGACTTCCCGGCCATCTACTACTACACGCCGGCCGTCTTCATCGTGCACGAGGACAATACGACGGCTGAACAGGCCACCGACCTCTCGGGCCTCGTCATCGGCTCATGCGCCGCCTGCACCTATGAAGACTATCTGCGCCACACGCTGGTGATCGACGCCGTCGGCGCACCGCCGTTTGAGTATCAGGTCGACCCCGGCGAAATCCGCACCTATGCCGGCCAGGGCCTGCCGTTTGACGATCTGCGCCTTGGCGACGGCGTGCGGTTGGACGCCGTGCTGACCAACCTGCCGACCGCGCAAGAAGCCATCGACCAGGGACTGCCGTTCCGTATCGTCGGCGAGCCGGTATTCTACGAGCCGCTGGCGATCGCCATCGACAAGGGCGACCCGGAGTTCGCCGCCGAGGTCGCCGAAATCGTCGAGGGCATGCACGCCGACGGCACCCTGACAGCGCTCAGCGAGGAATGGTTCGGCGTCGACCTGACGCAGGCGGACTAAGCGCCCGTCTCAGTTCGGGTTGCTGAAATTGGCGTGGGCGACGATCAGCCAATCGTCGCCGTCGCGCCTGAGCACCGTGAGCCGAGGGGCAAACGGGTTCACTTGCGCGCCATCGATGATTTCGTCGACGACGAGAACATAGCGCGCGACCACAAGATCGCCGTTTGCCGTGAGGACCAGCCCGTCGATGGCCGGGATGTCCGCGATCAAGGGAAGGTTGCTCGTTAAGTAGGTTTCGCGGTCGTAACCGGCACCATTGGCGCGCTGAATCTGGTATTCGGGCGCCAGATGGCCGGCGATCAACTCTGGATCGCCGCTCGCAACCGAGCCGATCCAACCGTCGAGTGCGGCAAGGATCTCGGCCTCCAATTCTTGATCGGCGGATTGCGCCGACGCGGGCACGGCGAATAGCGCAAGCAAGGTCGCGATAACCGCAACCAGCTTCGCGCAAGGCACCGAGGATACGTTATCGCTACGCATAGTCCCGATAGATCCCTTCCCGTCGTGTGGTGGCCGGACCCGAATGAGCCCGGCCGTCCGACTGCATACTAGACGCCACCCTTACCCTCCGAAGCCGATTTGGTTGCGGTGCTCGTGTCGCTGGGCAGCGCCTTCGTCTCGCCGCCACCTTTGGCAGCCGCCAGGCCGGTGGCGGCGTCCAGCAGACCGCCGAGGCCCTCCCCATCGCCATTGAGCCCAACCTCCGCCAAGAGCCGGTCCAGCACCGGCGCATGGGTGCGGTACCGCAGGGCGGCGTTGATTGCGTTGTCGGCCAGGTTGCCGGCACCGGCATGGGCCTCGCCGTTGGCGCCGTCGGCGCCGCCGCCGAGACCGGCCATATCGACGATGCGGATGGAATCGATCTGTTCCATGGGCTTGACCATCTGCTCGACGATTTCCGGCAGGTTCTCCACCAGCTTCATCTTGACCTCAAAGCCAATCGCCAGTTCGGACAGCACGTTGCGCGCATCGTTCAGCGCCTGCTGACCGGCGGCCTCGACCTCGTAGGTCCGGGACTTTGCGTCCGCCCGGATGCGTTCGGCATCGGCGTCCGCCTCGGCCTCGATGCGCAAGGCCGCCGCGCGCTCGTCGGCAGCCAGACGTTCCGCCTCGGCGGCCACGGTGACGCCAACCGCTTGCTTCTCGGCCTCCTGGCGCGCCTGCACGAGTTCGACCTGCTTGTGCCGATCGGCCACCTCGACCGCCTTGGCAGTGGTCACGCGCTCGGTTTCGCGGACCTTTTCGGCCTCGATACGGGCCGCCTCGGCCTCGGCAACCGACAATTGCTTGGACTGCTCGGCGATCGCGATGTCGGAAAGCTGGCGACTCAGCTCGACCTGCTTGTCGTTTTCAATCTGTGTCGTATCGACCGCCTTCTTGGCCGTGATCTTGGCCTGGTCCGCCGACGCCTCGGCGGCCACTCGTTCCTCCGACTGTTTGGCGATATCGATCTGGGACTTCTGATCCTCGATCTCCAGGTCGCGCTTTTGGACGATGCGCGCCGCCTCGATGTTGCGGTTGGCCTCGATCTTGGCGGACTCGGCAAGCTGTTCAGCCACCGCCTGCTTCTCGGCAATCTCGCGCATCTGCTGGGCCGTCATGATGGCGATCTCGCGTTCCTGGTTCAGCTTAGCCTCCTCGGTCCGCTGGCCGAGGCTGAGCTTCTCCTCCGTCGCCTCCAGCTCCTTGGTCTTGATCGCGACCTCGGTTTCCTGCTCGATGACGAACCGGCGCTCTCGCTTTTCCTCAATCTGCTGCTTCAGCTTGGTCAAGCCCTCGGCGTCGAACGCGTTTTCCGGATTGAAGAAGCTCTGGTCGGTCTGGTCCAGGCCGGTCAGAGAGGCCGACTCCAGCTCCAGACCGTTCTTTTGCAGGTCTTCCGCCACCACACCTTGCACTCGCTGCACGAAGTCGGAGCGTTGAAGGTGGAGATCCTCCAGGGTCATCTGAGCCGCCACGGCGCGCAGCGCATCGACGAACTTACCCTCGACAAGCTCCTTCAAGGCGGCGGTGTCGTTCGTTCGGTCGCCTAGTGTCTGGGCGGCCATCTCGATCGACTCGGTGTTCCGTTGTACCCTGACATAGAACTCGACCGTGACGTCCGCTCGAAGCTTGTCATGGGTAATCAACGCCTCGTTTTCCGCGCGCCTGACGACAAGCTTCAGGGTCTTCAGGTTCACCGGTATGATCTCTTGAAAGACGGGCAAGACGGTGGCGCCGCCGTCCAGAATTACCCGCGAACCACGCCAACCGGTTCTGACAAAAGCGAGTTCTTTTGAAGAGCGCCTGTAAAGACGCGATAAAACAAATCCAAACACTAGCAGTACGGCGATCAATAGAACGCCTAACTGCCAACCCAAAGCGCCAAGAAATTCCATTGCTTCTTCTTCCTTCATTTCGGCAATCGTCTGCTAAGCAACTAAATCGCCTGATTTGCTGGACATGGGGACCGCCGTGAAGACGGTTCCATGGCGCGATACAAGGACCACGCGAGAGCCCACGGGATAGGTCGCCGAAGGGTTCTCCGGTCGGACGCGAACATAGTGCGTGTAACCCAGCCGATCCCGGACGCGTGCTTCCGCCGGCAGGTTTGAGCTTGCGGTTCCGACGGTGACCTTAGCGACCGATCCAATCAGGGAGTCGACCGAAACAGCGGCGGATTCCTCCCGCGGGAGAAGTCGTGCCGCGCCAATCGCAAACCATCGTGTTCCAAAGAGCGTTGGCGGAAGCGCTATCAGACTGGCCAGCCAGCCAGGCAACGTCGTCGCGACACCGTTGGCAATCAGTTGCACGATCGACCCGCTCGCGCTGAACGTCGCGAGCAACCCGGCAAGCAAGATCAGGAACGGTACCCGCCCCAGTCCGAGCCAGGACAACAAGCCGGCAACCGGGCCCACTTCGGCTGCTGCTTCGTTGCCGCCGATGTCCCCGCCGGCGTCGCCGCCGACGTCGATATCCGCGTCCACGTCCACATCCGCGTCTGCATCGACATCAAGATCGAAGTCCGTGTCGGTATCGCCAGTCAGCGACGACCACGGCGCGCCAATTAGGGCGGCGACCATCTCCAACGCGAGGATGGCGAGCAGCAGGCCCATCGACACCGCAAAGGGCTGCATTCCTGGCAACGACAGAAATTCGAGCATCAGTCCGGCTCGGGGCTGCGAGCGGACGCCGCTGCCTTCCGACTTTCTTCGATCGACATGCCCAGCGCATTAAGCGCCGCCTCAACCGTATCGGCGCCTTGCCGCATCTGCCGGCTGCCATGCACCCTCGTCGTCCGCCACAGCGGCAGAGCCTGTGTGAGAAAACGGTCCGCGGCGTCGGCAGCCACATTCTCCGCCATCGCCGCCTTTGCGGCCGCTGCGTTGATGAATCTCGCGCTCATCTCCGAAATATGGGTATTTGTTTCCAGGCGCGCAGCTTTTTCCGAGAGCCGACGCAACACTACCGCCCGTCCCCGAGCGGCTTCGCCCAACTGTTTGATGCGCGTCGCGATCTCATCCAATTCTCTGTCCAGGGCGGCCAAGTCAACTTCATCCGAGACGCCCGAGCCGGCACCGAGTAGTTTCGAGAGCCAAAGCCGACGAGGCGCTGAAATGTGACGCATCTTGTCCGCGGCGGCCCGTATCTGGGTCTCCAATGGCGAATGCTCGCGGGTGGTAAGGGCGACGAGTTCAGCGGAGAGTCTCGACAGCTCCGTATCGTCGTTGCCGGCCACTTTCGATCCCTGGGTCATCATCGAACAACGCTGTTGCCAAGTTTGTTAGACACTAGCGTCAGCCGAGCGTCAAACGCTCACAAAGGCCGTTCGATCGGCTGTCCGGTCAACCAATCACGAATGCCGCGCGAATGCGCGTCCGATGCGATGAGCATGTCGTTGGACACCTAGCAAGGCTGTTGCTCACTGACACCTGATTGCCTATGCAGGGTCGCGATCAGGTTCTCTTGCTGTTTGGAGGCGATCGCCGGCTTGAGCGTAGAGAATTCGACAACGAAAATCAGATCCAAGTCTGATCGCCGTGATCATGGTCGCGGCGTCCTGGGGAATTGCCATCGACGCCTTGCGCGTTGTCGGACCAGGCCGCTCGGATGATCGATCCGGGGTGGGTCCTAAATCCGTCAACTTGGCTGCTTGTCGGTGCGGTATGTCTGCTTCTTGAAATCTTCTTTCGCTGGCTATTGTTCTTGGCGTTGGGGCTTAGTGGCGCGGTGATCGCCGCACTGGTCTGGCGCTTTGCTGATTGGTTCGCGACTGCCGGCTCCCCGGTGCTGACAACGTCACTCGCCTTCATGCTTGTTGGGATGCTGCTTTGGTTGCCATTGCTATTCGTCATTCGCGGTCGGGGCCGATCGAAGTTCTGAAGCGACTGGGAAGGAAGCGTCTCGACCGCCCGGCCGGCATCGGGCATGGTTGGCAAAAGACTCGGTGATGGGCGAGAGGCAACAGGCGTGACGGGCAAGGCGATCGACATTTTGGTGGCGGGCCGGGTCTATTGCGATCTGCTGTTTCTCGATCTCGACAGTTTTCCGGCACTGGGTCGCGAGAGCTTTGCGGAGGATCTCGCGGTAGCGGCCGGCGGCGGCGCGTTCATCACAGCGGCCCATCTGGCGGGCCTCGGCGGCGGCGTTTCGCTGCTGAGCCATCTGGGCACGGACCCGTTTTCGGCCCAGGTCGCCAAGGCGCTGGACCGCTCATTTGTCGATCAGCGATGGATCACGAAGGTCGCGGGGCCCCTACCGCGCGTAACCGCCGCCATTGTCCGTGACGGCGATCGTGCGTTCGTGACCCGCGCGACCCCCGCCCCGATCGGCGGCTCGTGGCCGTCCGCGCTGACAGGCAGCGGTGCCCGGTGGCTACACATTGCCGATGGCAACAGTCTCGAGGACTTCCCAGACCTCGTGGCGCAAGCCAAGGATGCCGGCCTCATGATCGCCTTCGATTGCGGTTGGCATGCGGATCTGCTGCGGAGCGACACGATCTGGCGGCTGCTGCCACAGGTCGATCTCTTCTTGCCGAATGCTTCGGAGGCGGCCGCGCTTTGCGGCGGCGACGAAACGCCGACGGGCGTTATCGACGCGGCACGCCGACTGGCCCAAGCGGGACCTACGGTCGTGGTCAAGAATGGCGCTCGCGGCGCTGTCGCCTGCGAAAACGAGAGCATCATCGAACAGGCAC
>JBCBSH010000079.1:0-18324 GCA_039819285.1 Pseudomonadota bacterium | reverse complement strand
GCGCGCACCCGCGCACTCATCTCATGGTGGAAGCCAATGATGTCGGCGACCACCAGCACGGTCTCTTCGATCGCCAAAGCGCGGACCGTTAGCCGGTCGTGGGCACCCTCCGCCGGCTCCGTTCGCGCGGCGAACCCGGCCATCAGCAGGCCCTTCGGCGGCGTGATGTCGACGACCGCGACCCCGGCGCGGATCATGGCGCGGTCCTCCGACCGGCCGACCAAACGTCGACGACGTCCAAGGGCCCTTGCGGGTCGTATGGCCGCCTAAACCGCAGGATGTCGGCCCTGGCGCCGACCTTCAATCCCTCGGTCCGGCCAACAAACCTGCCAGGGTTGGTGGTCGCCATGCGCAAGGCCGAAGCGAGGTCGAGACCCGCCATGCGCATCGCGATGGGCAGTGTGTTGATCAGCGGCAGGCCGGCGCCGGCGAGATACGGTGTACCGGCCAGGCTGACGCGCCCATCCTCGCTCAACTCGACCTTGCCGCCGATCGGCTGCTCGTAGACCCCCGCCGGAAGCCCTGCCAACGCGACGCTATCGGAAACCAGGATGGCCTTATCCAGGCCCTTGGCGCGCACCATTGCGGCAAAGGTGTCGGCCGGCAGGTGATGGCCGTCGGCGATGAAGGTGGCGGTCAGAGTGTCGCTGGCGAGCTGCGCCCAGATCAGATTGGGGTGGCGCGGCAATGTGGCGGCGGCACCATTGCCGAGATGGGTCGACAGCCGCGCGCCCTCGGCGATGGCCGCATGGATCTGATCCGCCGACGCACCGGAATGGCCGATGGCAACGTGCACGCCGCGTTGCGACACAGCGTCGATGTAGATGTGGGCGCCTTCATGCTCCGGGGCCAAGGTCACCATTGCGACGAGACCGTCGCAGGCCGCCTGCCAGCGGTCGAACTCCTCGATCGAGGGCGGCCGCACGAATTGCAGCGGGTGGGCACCCCTCGGCCCGTCTTCCGGCGAGACCGACGGGCCTTCGACATGGATGCCGGCAATCATTTCGGCCGCCAAAGGGTCAGCCGCGCGTGCGGCGGCAATCCTGCCCAAAGCCCCAATGATCCGGTCCTCCGGCGCGGTGATGATGGTCGGCAGAAATGTCGTCACACCAAGCGTCGCCAGGGATCGGCACAGGTCGGAGACGGCGTCGGGCGTCAGGCCGGTGTCGTTCAGGTCGATGCCGCCATAGCCGTTCACCTGGAGGTCGATAAGCCCCGGGGCCAGGAAGGTATTGGTCTCTTCGGCAGCAGGTTCGATCGCGGCGATCACACGCCCCTTAACGGTCAGGCGAAGGCTCTCGCCGGTTGCCGGATCGTGGCCAACGATCTCCGCGCCGTCTGTCATAGCGTCGGCACGCGATGCCTGAACTTGTCGATGAAGCGCGCATTGGCCGCGTCGCCGCCCGGCGCATTGCCGCTGCGCCAGATCGGCGGGTCGATGCCGCGGTCCTTCAGCTTGGCGACGACGCGAATGACGAGGCAGTTCAGGGTAAAAGCGTTGGCGAAGGTCGAGACCGCTGCGATCTTCTCGCCGATGCCCGGCACGGCGACGACCGCGTCACCGATCGGCACCTTGGTATCGACATGCAGGTCGACCACGTCCTGCAGGTTCTGCTTGGTCGGATGGCGGGCCGGGTGGTCGGGGGCCGTGTTCGCCGCATGACCGGCCGAACTGATGCCGATGATGGTGCAGCCACGGCTGCGCGCCTCCAACGCGGAATCGATCAGGGCAGAATTGATACCGTACGCATTGACCAGCACCAGCAGGTCGGTGTCGCCAAGCCCGCGATTGGCGATCACCACCTTGCCGTAGCCCGGCGTGCGCTCGATCGCCATCGACCGCAGGGCGCCGTTTGCCAGCATGGTGCCCTCGTCCAGGATCGCGCTGATATGCATCAGGCCGCCAGCACGAAAGAACACCTCCTGGGTCGCCAGGTTGGAATGGCCGCCGGGGCCAAAGACGTGGATCAGTCGGTCCGCCGCGATCTGGTCGGCCAGCATCTCCGCTGCCTTGTCCAGCGCCCCCGACTCTTCGTCGAGGATGCGCCGCATCAGACCCTGAACGGCGCTGAAATAGTCTTCGCACAGCGCGTCGGCGTCGATCTTTGGCTGGTCAGACATCGGGATTGGAGTCCTTGTCCAAATAGAGCGTGCAGTCGGGATGGGTGCGCAGGATGCTGGCGGGCCATTCGGTCGAGATGGGGCCGGTCAGGCACTGCCTCACCGCCTCGGCCTTATGGGCGCCGGGCACGCAGCAAAACAACTTGTTCGCGCGCAGCAGCCGGGGGATTGTCAGCGTGACCGCGTGGGTCGGCACCTGGTCCAGGCTCGAAAAGCCCTGATCGTCGACCTGCTGAAGCCGGCAGGTCCGGTCCAGCTCCACGACCTTCACGTCCAGCGGATCATCGAAATCGGCCACTGGCGGGTCGTTGAAGGCGATGTGCCCATTCACCCCGATGCCGAGGCACACGATGTCGATGTCGTCCGCGCTCAGCAGAGAGGCGTACCGTTGGGCCGCCGCTTCCGGCGCCGGCTCGGGCACGATCTTATGGCATTCGGCCTGTGGCACCTTTGCAAAGAAATGCCGGTCGAGCCAGACGGCGAACCGTTGCGGTGCGCCTGCTGGCAGCCCGATGAACTCGTCCATGTGAAACAGCGTCACACGCGACCAGTCGATGTCAGCCGACTGCGCCAGTTCCGCGAGCATCTCCGCTTGGCTGGGCGCGGCGGCCAGGATCAAGCGTGCGCGATCCTGCCGCGCCAGGCACTCGGTCAGGGCGCGATGAATGTCGGTGCTGCTGGCATCGGCAAGGGTCTGGCGCGAGCCGTAGGTCTGAACCCGCAGCGACCCGACCAGGGCGCTAGCGATCGGTTGTTCTGCCTCGGTGCGCAAAGGGTCAGCCTGGCCATCTACGCGCGATGGATTGGAACTGTCGAGCGTCATTCCCGGATTGAGCCATGCAACCGGTTGCATGTCAAACTTTGTTTCCGAGATGTCTTGTGCCAGGGTGGGGCATGCAACGGTCATACAAGACAGTGCGGGACAAGGCGTGATCAAGCGCAGGGGCACGGTAACCATCAGCCAGGTGGCGCAGGCGGCAGGCGTCAACCGGTCGAGCGTTTCGCGCGCCTTCACCAAGCCCTACATGCTGACGCCGGAAACCGTGGCACGGATCAAGGCTGCCGCCGATACGCTCGGTTATGTACCGAACCATACGGCGCGGGCGCTCAGCACCGGCAGGAACAGTAACCTGGCGCTGATCGTGCCGGACGTGGCCAATCCGTTCTTCCCGCCCATGATCCGCGCCGCCCAGGACGCGGCGGATGCCCAGGACTATTGCGTCTTCCTCGGCAACTCAAACGAGGATCCCACCAAGGAAGACCGCCTTGTCGGCCGCTTCATCGGCCAGGTCGAGGGGCTGATCCTGGCTTCGTCGCGGCTGCCCGAAAAACGCATCCTGGACTATGCCGAACAGCGGCCGATCGTGCTGATCAACCGGGACGTGGCCGGCGTGCCGCGCGTCCTGATCGACTCATCCAATGGCATGACCGAAGCGGTGCGCTTTTTGGCCGACAGGGGCCACAAGAAGATCGCCTATGTTAGTGGCCCGTCCGGCTCCTGGTCGAACAAGTCGCGGCGGTCGGCCGTGCGCAAGGCGGCCCAACAGGCGGGGCTTGAGCTCTATGTCTGCCCGGCCCAGGTTTCCAGCTTCGAGGCGGGCCTGAGTGCCGTCGACCGCATCCTGGATGCCGGCACCACGGTCGCCATCGCCTTCGACGACGTCACCGCCCACGGCATCCTTGCCGGCCTTGAGCAACGGGGCATCACGGTGCCCGAAGGCTTCAGTGTTGTCGGCTGCGACGATGTCTTGGGCGACCTGACCCATCCGCCTCTGACCACCATCTCCAGCCGATCGTCGGAGGCGGGCGACCTGGCCGTATCGCTGATGTACGACGCGCTGCGCTCGGTCGGCCTGAAGGACGCGCGCTATCTGCTGCAGACAGAACTGGTCGTACGTCAAACCACGAAGTGAGCCCGCAAACGGCGCTCGTTCGTCTTGTGCCCAGGAGTCCCGGCACCCTACGATGTCGCCACCCAAACGAAGGAGACCCCAGTGACCGATCGTCCGTCCGCCGATGTTTTGGACGCCTTGCGCGGCCTCGACACTCCGACCGTCTGCAATGCCTTGGAACTCGTGGCGCCGGACCGGCGCGGCACTGGCTATACGGTCGACCATCTGCATTGCGTCCGGCCTGAACTGGGCAGCATGGTCGGCTATGCCAAGACCGTCAGGATCGAGGCCGAAACGCCGGACCCTCAATCCGCGGAGGAAAAGCAGGCCAAGCTGGTTGACTATTTCACCTACATTGCCGAGGGCGGCGATCCGAAAATCGTGGTCGTTGAGGACATCGACGAACGGCCTGGCTTCGGCGCCTTCTGGGGCGAAGTGTTCACCAACGTCCACAAATCGTTTGGCGCAGTGGGCCTGGTCACCAATGGGTCGGTCCGCGATATCGATCAGTTCGCCGAGGGATTCCAGGCGCTTGCCGCCAAGATCGGCCCGTCACACGCCTATGTCCGGGTGGTCGATTTCGGCGGTCCCGTCTCCGTCGCCGGCATGGACGTTGCGAACGGTGATCTCATCCATGCCGACCGACACGGCGCGGTCGTCGTGCCGCATGGCGTGGCCGCCGGCGTGCCGGACGCGGCCGACCTGATGTTCCGGCGCGAGGCGTTCATCATCGGCGCTGCCAAGGGGCCGGACTTCTCCGTCGAGAAGCTGCGTCAGGCCATGGAGCAGGCGGCGAGAACCGACTGAGCGCGTCGCCGAGGCGCTACGGCTCGGTCGGCGTCAGGGCGACCCCGCCGATGGCCTGCTCCGTCGGCAGAATCTCGATCATCGCGATGTTCATATGGGCCGGCGCCTGCACGGCGAACAGGATCGTGCGGCCAATGTCCTCGGGGCTGAGTTCGGCAATACCGGATTGCTTCGCGGTCGCCAGCCGCTCCTCGTCGCCAAGCGCGCTGTCATAGAACTCTGACGTCACCCGGCCGGGACAGATCTCGGTTACGCGAATGCCTGTTCCCCGCAGCTCGTGGCGAAGGTTCTGGCTGAACTTATGCACCGCCGCCTTGCTGCCCCCGTAAACCGCCGACGTCATGGTATGCAGGCCCGCGATCGAGCCGATGTTGACGATGTGGCCCCGCCGGCGCTGGCGCATGCCGGCGAGTGCGAGCGCGGTGATTTGCATCGGTGCGATGACATTGATCTCGATGGCTTCTTGAATGTCGTCGAGGCCGATCTGCTCCAGCCCCATGATCCCGTGGCCAACCCCGGCATTGTTGATGACGACATCCGGGGCGAACCCTTCAATTGCGTCGCGCAGGCGGATCGATTCGCGCACGTCTGCCGTTATGGCCCGGCACCCCGTCTCCTGTGCCAACGCTTCAAGTCTTTCGGCACGCCTGGCGACCGCCAGGACGTCGAGGGATTCGGCGCGAAGGACGCGCACGATGCCCGCGCCAATCCCGCTGGTCGCGCCGGTCACGAGAACTCTTGTCGCCGATCGATCGATCATGATGTCTCCGAAAGTGGCTGGGCAAAAGGAAAACGAGACTAGTGCCTGCGCCGGCACTTTGTCGCGCCGTGATTTCAATCGAGGCGTTGAGGCCGAAGAGCGATCAGCACAAGAGAGGACAGGGCGCATAGTCCCGCCAGATACCAGGCAAAGGCCAAGGGATTGCCCGTGGTCTCGTTCAGCCACATGGCGATCACCGGCGTCGTGCCGCCAATCGCGCCATAGGCGATGTTGAAGACCAGCGACGCGCTCAAACCTCGAATGGTGCGCCGATACAACCCAACGGTCAGGGCCGCGATGGACGGAATGCAAACGGACGTCAAGGCGCCCAGGACGCAGAAGACCAGCACCATCGCCGTCGTCGATCCCTCGGTGAAGACAAACAGTAGCGGAACGAGCGCAACCGCCAGCAGGACGGTTCCGATCAACGCAGCCATCCGCGGGCCGAGACGATCGCCAAGCCTGCCGCAGAACGGCAACACGACCAGCGCCGCGAGTGCGCCTGCGATAGGCGCGAAGTGGGCCGCCTGGGTGTCGGCATGAAGCGTCACGACAGCCCAGGTCGGCACGAAGACGAACAAGCCGACGAAACTGACGGCGATGCCGGCGAGCGCCAGCACGTTCAGGATCATTCGACCGCCCTGGCGGGCCGCGTCGAACCAGATTTTTCTTCTTGGCTCCGCCGTAACTGCCTGGTCGCCGACCCGTCGACGTATCAGCAGGCCGACAAACGCAATGACCACGCCAAGTCCGAACGCAATGCGCCAGCCGAAACTGGTGAATTGCTCGTCGGTCAGCACGAGATGCAGCACGGCGACGACGGACGCGCTGAACAGGATGCCCAGCGCGGGGCCAGCGCCAACGGAGCTCATGGCCGTCACCCGATGACGCTTCGGCGCATGTTCGCGCACAAAGACATAAGACACGCCCAGCTCGCCACCGACGGCCAAGCCTTGAGCCAGTCTCAACACCACCAACAGAACCGGTGCCGCCACACCAATGGTCGCGAATGTCGGCAGGACCGCCAGCAGCCCGCTGCTGACCGCCATCGTGAGGATTGATCCGATCAACGAAGCCCGGCGGGAATACCGGTCCGCCAGCCAGCCGAAGATCGCACCGCCCGCGATCCGCGCGATGAGACCGACCGCAAAGGCGGCAAACGCCGCGATTAAGGAAGCGCTGGCGCTGTCCGATGGGAAGAATAGCGGCGCCAAGGTGGCGGCCATCAGGCCGTAGACAGTCAGGTCGTAGAATTCGAGCCCGGTGCCGATAGCTCCGGCCGCCAGCAACCGGGGCGGCAGCGGCCGTGTCGCGTCACGACCCGATTGGTCATTTGGCATGCGATCGCTCTGGTCGCGGGATTGGCGGTGGCTGCAGCGGCGGAATGCGGCGACAACTCTCAACGGCGGCGGTCGCGCCGTCAACTGACGACGATCGACCGTCGCCCTCACTGTAACGCACGAACCGATCACTCAGTCGTCACTGGCACCGGGCCCTACAACGGGCCAGATCGAAACGCGACGAAGCCGTGCCGGTGCGTTCAGCGTCGTCAGTCTCGATCGAAAGGAGTAAGGAACATGGCCTGCAAGACACTTAGCCTAATGGGCGGCTTGGCCGCAGCCCTGAGCATCGCCGTGGCGCCGATTGCGCTACAGGCCGCCGACGATCTGCTGCATTCGGGCACCTTTGAAGGCGCCAGCGGTCACGAAACCAGCGGTGGCGTGACCATTGTGTCGACCGACAACGGCATCCAGGTGATCCTGGGCGAGGATTTCTACCATGACGGTGCGCCCGATCCGCATGTCGGCTTCGGTACGAACGGTTCCTTCGATTCCGCCTCCGATCTCGGCATGCTGGCTGCGAACACGGGCGAGCAGGTCTACGACGTGCCCGCCACGCTTGATATCTCCGGCTATGACGAGGTCTATATCTGGTGCGTCCAGTACAGCGTTCCGCTTGGCGTGGCGTCGCTTCGATAGGCAACGCATCGAAAGGCCTTCGGCCCGGCGGCCTTGCTTTAAGGCGATCTGGTCTCAATCGGTTTAGCAATCCGCTTGTCTTCGTCTCGGCTGGTGGTCGACAATGATCCCAGCGTTCAGGGAGATGACAGGGACAGGATCGCATGACCGAGGCAACGCCGACCGAGCGGGTCAACGCTTGGCTTGAGACCTTCGCCGCCGCGCTGGCGCGCAACGACACCGCCAGCGCGGCCGATCTGTTCGGCGAGGAATGCTATTGGCGCGACCTCATCGCCTTCACCTGGAACATCAAGACCGTCGAGGGCAGGGATGCCGTCAAGGCGATGCTGGACGCAAACCTTCAGCGCGTCCGGCCGCGCAATTGGCGTCTGACCGAGGAAGCGACGACCGCCGGCACGACCACGGAGGCCTGGGCCGCTTTCGAGACCGAGGTCGGCCGTGGCGTGGCGCATGTCCGTCTGAAAGGCGGCAAGTGCTGGACCCTGCTGACCACGACGGAAGAGCTGAAGGGCTTTGAGGAGCATAAGGGCCCAACACGCCCGAACGGCCACGCCCTCGGTCACGTGTCTGGGCGCAAGAGCTGGCTTGAGGAGAAGACTGAAGAGGCAGCCGCGCTTGGCCACACAAAGCAACCCTATTGCGTCATCATCGGCGGCGGGCAGGGCGGCATAGCGCTGGCCGCGCGGCTGAAGCAACTCAACGTGCCGACGATCATCGTGGAGAAAAACGAGCGGCCTGGGGATTCCTGGCGCAAGCGGTACAGATCGCTCTGTCTGCACGATCCGGTCTGGTACGACCATCTGCCGTACATCCCATTCCCGGAGAACTGGCCGATTTTTTCGCCCAAGGACAAGCTGGGCGACTGGCTGGAAATGTACGCCAAGGTGATGGAGCTGAACTATTGGGGCAGCACGGAATGCAAGAACGCGCGCTATGACGAGGCGGCCGCCGAATGGATCGTCACGGTCGAACGGAACGGCGAGCCCATCACGCTGAGGCCTAAGCAACTGGTTCTGGCGACCGGCATGTCCGGCATGCCCAACGAGCCCGAGTTTCCCGGTGCCGAACGGTTCAAGGGCGAACAGCACCATTCCAGCAAGCATCCCGGCGGCGAGGCCTATGCCGGCAAGAGATGCATCGTCGTCGGCTCCAACACCTCGGCGCACGACATCGCCGCCGATCTTTGGGAAAACGGTGCCGACGTCACCATGCTGCAGCGCTCGTCGACCTGCATTGTCGGCTCTGAGAACTTCACACGGGTCAATTTCGGCGCACTCTATTCCGAAAAGGCGATTGCGTCCGGCATCACCACGGAAAAGGCAGATCTGATCTCCGCATCGATGCCCTACGCCTTGATGGCCGACGTGCAAAAGCCGATGGCGGAGGCCATCGCCAGGAAGGATGCTGACCTGCTTGAACGTCTGGAGAAGGTCGGGTTCCTGCTGGACTTCGGCGATGACGGGACCGGCCTGCCGATGAAATACATGCGGCGGGGCAGCGGCTATTACATCGATGTCGGTGCGTCCGACATGATTGCCGACGGCAAGATCAAGCTGAAGAGCGGGGTGAGTATCGACGAGATCACGGAAACCGGCACGGTGCTGAGCGATGGCACCACGCTCGACGCCGATCTCATCGTCTATTGCACCGGCTACGGCTCCATGAACGGCTGGGCCGCGCTGCTGATTTCGCAAGAGGTCGCCGACAAGGTCGGCAAATGCTGGGGTTTGGGCTCCGATACGACCTATGACCCAGGCCCCTGGGAAGGCGAGCAGCGCAATATGTGGAAGCCGACGCAACAGGAAGCCCTATGGTTCCATGGCGGCAACCTGCACCAGTCACGGCATTATTCGCTGTACCTGGCGCTGCAATTGAAGGCGCGGTTGGAGGACATTCCCACGCCGGTTTACGGTATGGAGCCCGTTCATCATCTCGGCTGACACCGGCGCCGGGGACACCGGTGTCAGCGGAATGCCTAGGCGGCGACGATGGCCGCGACCGCAAAGAACGCGGCTGCGAATACCAGCACAGCGATGTTTGATCTCAGATCCATCTTTCCTCTCCCCCGCGAGAGCTTCGACCCAGCCTCTCGCGATCCATTGAATGAACTATCCTCTCCCCTGTAGGCCCCGTCAGTGACGGCGGTCATAGGGTGTCAGGCTGCCAGGCAGGCGTTGGCGATGGCCTCGACATGCCGGTGGTCGGTGCCGCAGCAGCCGCCATAGACATTCAGCCGCTGCAGTAACCGGCGCAGTTCCCTGTGGTCGTCGCCAAGCTCCAGCGGGTTGCCGTCGTCCAACTCGTCCGCCTCGTCCAACTCCGCATGGCTCATGCGCGAGGCGTTGGCGCGGACGCCGCGAATGCGGTCGAGCCACAGCTCGCTGCCTGTCAGCTCTTGGCTGAAATGGCTCGGATGGGCGCAGTTGATCATGTAATAGGCCGGCGGGTTGTCGGTCACGGCGTCGACCGTGCCAATGGCGGCGCGCAGGCAGTCGCCGGACGGCAGCCGCCCGTCCGTTTCCACCGTGAACGAGATCACCACCGGCATCGCTGCCTCCGCCGCCGCGCGCGTGATGCCAATGGCCTCGTTGATGTTGGTCATGGTGATCGCCGTGATCATGTCGGCTTGCGTGTCCTTGAACGCCGCGATCTGATGACGGTGATAGCTCTGCGCCTCGCGAGCGGTCATGATCTCGCCCGGGTCGTAGCCGTCGCCGCGCGGGCCGACACAGCCACTGATGACCATCGGGGTTTGCGCGGTCTCATAGCTCTCCCGAACCTCGCTCAGCAGCACGATCGCGTTGCGGTTGGCATCGCTCAACTCCTCGGGCGAATAGCCCATCTTCGCACCCCAGTCCGGGCTGGCCCGCCAGGTCGCGCTTTCAAGGATGAAGCCGAGCTGCTTGGCGCGGGCGATTTCGGCATAGCGGCGATAGTATCGGTGCAGCGCCTCCCTGCCTTTCTCGTCGCGCAGCAAATCGAAGGCGGCGAAATGGGGCAGGTCGAAGCCGTCGTGAAAAATCAGCGTCGTTTCGATGCCGCCATCGGTCAAAAACATGCTGCCGTTCAATTGCGGCAGGCGGGCGCGATATCTGGCCATCATGAAATGCTCCTTCCTGTTCAATCAGCCCTGGTGCTTGCGGCCAAGGCGGTAAGGTCGTTTGCCTCTGTCTAACAGCGACGCTAATCGCCCAGCACTTCCGCCATATTTCTCGGGCGCCCTTTCTTTGTTTCAGTTGTTTCAACGGGGTGCCGTGATTAGGTCCAATGATCGATCTGGTGTTACGAGACTTTGATTCTGGTACGTCTTCAGGTCCCACGGTGGCTGCGTGGGCCATTGGCACCGGCTAGAGGAGTACTTTGATGATGAGTAGGGTAATGCTTGTCGGCATCGTTATCATTGCGTTGTCGGCTGTTTCGCTTTTTGCCGGCAAAACCGTTTCCAACGCTCAAGGGGAGGATGCCACGATGGACTCACAGGTCTCCTGGATGTACGCGGTGACCATCAAGGCGGGGCAGGTGGACGCCCTTAGGGCCTTGATCGCCGAGATGGCGAGCCGGGCCGAGGCCAACGAGCCTGGCACGCTGGAATATCACTGGACCATCAGCGAAGACGGCACGACGGGTCATTTACGTGAGCGCTACGAGAGTTCCGAGGCGGCGCTGACCCACCTCGCGTCGTTCAACGCCAACTTCGCCGATCGGCTGATGCCACTGCTCGACTCTGCGCAGATGTTCGTTAACGGCGATCCCAGCCCCGCGCTGCGCCAGGAGATTGCCGGCGCGCAGCCGACCTACATGGTCGAAGCGGGCGGCTTCATCCGGTAATCCTAACGGCGACCGCCAGCCTGTGCGGCCTATGCCGTGTCGGTGGCAGTGGCCGCCGCCTCGGGTTTGCGCCGGCTCATCAAGCGCGAAACGCCTCGGACCATGGTGAAGAAGGCCGGGGTGAAGATCAGCCCGAAGACCGTGACGCCGATCATGCCGGAAAAGACCGCCGTGCCGAGGGTCTGGCGCATTTCGGCGCCGGCACCCTGGGCGATCACAAGCGGTACGACGCCCAAAATGAAGGCAAATGACGTCATCAGAATCGGGCGCAACCGGGTACGCGCGGCATCGACCGCGGCGTCGACAAGCGACTCGCCGCGCGCTTCACCCTGGCGGGCGAATTCGACGATCAGGATCGCGTTCTTCGCCGCCAAGCCGACCAGCACGATAAAGCCGACCTGCGCCAGTACGTCGACCGGGAAGTTGGCGATCTGAAGCCCGGTGACCCCGGCCAGCAAGCACATCGGCACGATCAGGATGACCGACAGGGGCAGGGACCAGCTCTCATACTGCGCGGCCAGCAGCAGGAACACGAACACGACCGAAAGCGCGAAGATCCAAAGGCCGCCGCTGGCCTGCACCTCCTGATAGGCGAGGCCGGTCCATTCGAAGCCGAAGCCGTCCGGCAGGGTGGCGTCGGCGAGCGCCTCCATGGCTTGCAACGCGGTGCCGCTGGCGACGCCGGGCGCTGCATTGCCCTGCACCTCGGCCGCTGCATAGATGTTATAGCGCGGCACCCTGTTTGGTCCGGTCACGTTGCTGAACTCGGCCACGGCGCCGATTGGCACCATCTGGCCATGAACGTTTCGCGTCCGCAGGTCGGCGATGTCGTCGACGGACTGCCGGAACGACCCATCGGCCTGCGCTGTTACCCGGAAGGGCCGGCCGAGGAAGGTGAAGTCGTTCACGTAGGCCGAGCCGAGATAGATCTCCAGTGTTTCGAACAGCCGGTTGGCCGGCACACCCAGCATCTCCGCCCGAACCCGGTCGAGGTCCGCATAGACCCGGGGCGTGCGGGTGTTGAACAGCGAGAACACGCCGACGGCATCGGGCGATTGGTTGGCAGCCGCGACCAGTTCGTTCACGGCCCCCTCCAGGGCGGGCAGGCCGCGCCCGCGGCGGTCCTGGACCATCATCATGAAACCGCCGGCATTGCCGATGCCGCGCACGGGCGGCGGTGGGATCGTCAGGATGAAGGCTTCTTGGATGTCGGCGAGCTGTGCGTTGATCTCGCCAAGCAGGGCGAAGGCGCTGACGCCGGGCCGTTCGCTGAACGGCACCAGGGTCGAGAAAATGGCACCGGCGTTGGACGCATTCGTGAATGTCGCGCCGTCGAACCCGCCAAAGCCGACCGTGTTGGAGATGCCGTCGATCTGGTGCAGCCGGTCGGACACTTCGCGCACGACGGCATCCGTGCGCTCCAGCGAGGCGCCGGGCGGCAATTGAATGACCGTGATCAGATAGCCCTGGTCCTGTTCGGGAATGAAGCCTGTCGGTGCGCGTTCGAACTGAAAAACCGTCAGCGCTATCAGCCCGGCATAGACCAATCCGATCAGGATCGGCAGCCGCACGACACGCCGCGTCAGGCCGGCATATCCCAGCGACAGCTTGTCGAACGACCAGTTGAAGCCACGCGAGAACCGGCTGAACGGATACATCAGCCAGCCGAACAGCGAGTGCGGACGCGTTGCCTCGCGATGGGGCTTGAACAGGATGGCGCACAGAGCGGGGCTCAAGGTCAGAGAGACCACGGCGGAGATCACCGTCGCCGTTGCGATGGTCACGGCAAACTGGCGGTAGAACTCGCCGGTAATGCCGGTGACGAAGGCGGCAGGGATGAAGACCGCCGACAGCACTAGCGCAATCGCCACAAGGGCGCCGGAGACCTCGTCCATGGTCTTGTGCGCGGCGTCCCTGGGCGACAGGCCGTTGCGGATGTGGCGTTCGACGTTCTCGACCACGACGATGGCATCATCGACGACAATGCCGATGGCCAGCACCAAGCCGAACAGGGACAGATTGTTCAGCGAATAGCCGAGGGCCGACAGCATCGTGAACGTGCCGATCAGCGAGATTGGAATGGCCAGGATCGGCACGATTGAGGCGCGCAGGTTCTGCAGGAACAGGACAACGACGATCACGACCAGCGCGACCGCCTCAAAGATCGTCACGACGACCGCGTCGACGGACTCCGCAATGAACTCCGTCGGGTTGTAGACGATTTCGTATGCCACCCCGGAGGGGAAGTTCTGCGCCAGATCGGCCATCTGGGCCTGCAGCAGATCGGCCGTTTCCAGGGCATTGGAGCCGGGGCGCTGGAAGATCGCCATCGCCACGGCTTGCTCGTCGTTCAGATAGCTTGTCTGGTTGTAGTCTTGCGCCGCGATCTCGATGCGCGCCACGTCGCCCAGCCGGGTGATGCGGCCTTGATCGTCGGTTTGCACGATGATCTGTTCGAACTCGTCCACGTCGCGCAGTCGGCCCAGGGCCTCGATGTTCATCTGAAAGGCCGCCGCCTGCGGCACCGGCGGCTGGTTCAGCGAACCCGAGGCGATCTGAACGTTCTGGGACTGGATGGCGTCGACCACGTCGCTGGCCGTCAGGTCGCGCGCGCGCAGCAGTTCCGGGTTCAGCCAGATGCGCATGGCGTATTCGCGCGCGCCGAAGATCTGGACGTTGCCGACGCCGTCGAGCCTGGCCAGCACGTCGCGCACCTGCAACGTGGCGTAGTTGGACAGGTAGAGCTGGTCGCGCGTGCCGTCGGGCGACGTCAAGTGGATGACCATCAACATGTCCGGCGAATTCTTGGCCACCGTCACGCCAAGACGGCGCACCTCCTCGGGCAGTTGCGCCTCGGCCACCGCAACACGGTTCTGCACCAGCACTTGGGCGATATCGAGGTCCGTGCCGAGCGCGAAGGTCACGGTCAGTGCAAGGCTGCCGTCCCCGGTGGACTGGCTGCTCATATAGAGCATGTTTTCCACGCCGTTGATCTGCTCCTCCAAGGGCGCGGCAACGGTGTCGGCGATGGTCTCGGCGGAGGCGCCGGGATAGCTGGCGGAAACGACGATCGTCGGCGGGGCGATCTCCGGATATTGCGCCACCGGCAGCGACAGGTAGGAGAAGGCGCCGACAAGGACGATCAGGATCGAGATGACCGACGCGAAGATCGGCCGGTCAATGCAGAAATGGGCGATGCGCACGTCTTTTTGGTCCGGCGCTTAGGGCTGGTTGGCGGCCGTGATCTGGCCGGGTTCGGGTGTCACCGTCGCGCCCGGTCTGGCCCGAATCATGCCATTGATGATCACGCTGTCGGTCGGCTCCAGGCCGCTTCGAATAATGCGCAAGCCATATTCGCGGGGACCGGGCCGAACCACGCGCGACTCAACGACATTGTCGCCATTGACGATCAGCACGATGCGCTGGTCCTGGTCGCTCAAGATCGCTTCGTCCGGCAACAGCAGGGCATCGTAGCGCGGCGATGCGGGCAGCCGCAGCACGCCGAACTGGCCGGGCGTGATGAAGCCGTCGGGATTGGGAAAGACCGCACGCATACGAATGGTGCCGGAGGTTCGGTCGATGCGGTTATCCACGAAGTCGATGGTCCCTTGCAGCGGCCAGTCGGTCTCGTCGAACAGCCGGGCGTTGACTTGAACCCCACCGTCACGTTGTGACTGCAATTGGCCGGCGGCGATCGCGCGCTGATAGGCGAGATAGTAGGACTCGCTCATGTCGAACTCGAAATAGATCGGGTCGAGCGAGACGATGTTGGTCAAGAGGGTGGCGCTGCCTGACGTGCCGCCCAGTATCAGATTGCCCACGCTTATCTCCCGCCGGCTCATCCGGCCGCTGATCGGCGCGGTGATCCTGGTATAGCCGAGGTCGAGTTGGGACAGGGCCTCGTGAGCGGACGAAAGGTCTAGCGCGGCGGAGGCGGCGTTCACCTCTTCAACCCGCTCGTCGTAGGTCGCCTCCGCGATGTTGTTGTTCTGCAGCAGTTCCTGGGCGCGCTGAAGCTGCTGCTGAGCCAGGTCAAGGCGGGCCTGTGCCTGCGCCACGTCGGCCTGGGCCGCGCGCAGGTCGGCCTCGAACGGCCGCGGGTCGATGACGAACAACAGATCGCCTTCGTTGATCATCTGGCCGTCTTCGAAATGGACCTCGTCCAGATAGCCGCTGACCCGTGCGCTCACGTCGACATAGTCAATGGCCGCGAACTGGCCGGTGAACTCCTGATACTCGATCAGCTCCTGCTGAAGCGGCTCGCTGACCGTTACGGTTGGCGGCTGGCCCGACTGGGCATTGGCAAGGCTCGCTGCTCCCGCGACCCACAACACTAGCGCGATAAACCAAGTCCGCTTAGCAAAAGACCGAAGGCAGGCGGCGACGATTGGGGGAACCATAGACATGTCCTAAATGACGATCTCAGCGCCGCACGCGCCCCAGCGGCTGGGGAATGGGCGCCGGTCGATTGCGAGTTGGTCGCAGCAGCGCGCTCCACCCTCGAACCATAGTGTTACAGATCATCGAACGTTCGGCGAATGACAGAACGATGACCGAAGTCATGGCTGGCTTGAATCCGGGGCGGAGATCTTACAGGCCATAAGGTCGTTCAAGCACCATGTGCGATGACGATTGCTTCGAGGGTAGCGGCTTCAGTTGGAACCTTCAATCGACAATGGTGATCGGCAAAAACGATTTTGCGCTCAATGCACCGGTGCCGCTTCGTTGCCTGTCTCGCGCGTCTTTCGCGCACGGGTGTCAATGCCAACCCGACCGTTTGGACTTGACCGGTACGGCTGCCATTGTGCGCCAATTGGCCCCGGCACCGGTCAGCAAGCCTGGCTTATCGCTCCCGACGCCTGTGGCCTCAGCACCGTGGTCGCGTGGCTAAGGTATGGCGCCAGCATGGGCGAATAAGGCGTGCATCCGCGTGAAGCACTGGGCGATCAGTCGCAATCGAGGTTCAGCATCTGTCTGCGGCGGCCATCTTCGAGGGTTTCTGCGACCAACTCGCCGCGGGCGCCCGCGAACACGCCTGTACCGCCGGCAATCGTGTAGGCGTGGGTCTGTTGGGGCAGAGAGGGCAAATCCATGACGGGATTAGCCCCGGTCACGGTGATCGTCCCCGATGGGAAAACATAGTGGGCGTCGGTAATGAACATTGTGGGTGGATCGCTACCGTCAAGAGCCGGCAGAGGCATCCGCTCCTGATAGAAATAGGCGGTGCCCACATGCTCGCCATCTTCATTGCCAAACATGGCCGCGCCGACAACGCGGTCCATGGGACCATCTCCGGCCTCGTGCCGATCTTCTCTTTCGACCGTAATCTCAAGTAGATAGACAACGAGAGGCTCGCAGTTGTCGTAAGCCATCGCTGGGGACGTTGACGCCGCCAAGCAAAGCGCGGTGAGCAGCGCAATCGCTATTCTTTGCATTGTGACTGCCCGCCATAATTCAATAGTTCGAAGAAGTCTCGCGCGAGACTAGCCGGTCGACTTTGTGTCGTCGAGCCGCACATCGGCGTCGGTCTTTCAATTGCGAAAGCGCCCTTTCGATTTCGAGCCATTTTCGACTGCTCGGCGCAAGACCAGATGCCGATCTGAGAACGAAAGAGGACGCGCTGATGACATTGACGGAGGTGAAACTGTGGAACGGCAAAACGGTGCCGAGGATTGGAATTGGCACCTGGGTGATGGGGGGCGAGCAATATTGGAACGGCCAGGCGACCGGCTGGGCCAACGTCGACGATACGGAGTCGCTGAGAACCTTATTCACGGCCTTCGATAGGGGCGTGCGGATCATCGACACGGCCGACCAATACGGTGCCGGCCACGCCGAAACCATCATCGCCACGGCGCTTAAGGAAACCGATCTGCCGCGCGACGATTTCGTCATCTGTACCAAGGCCGGCATGGTCTGCGACCCCGACAGCGGCAATATCGTCGGGCTGACCGATCGCGAGGAAGACATCGGTGACGCCATCGACGCATCGCTGGGGCGGCTGGGTGTCGACCACATCGATCTTGTGAAGTTCCATATCAACCACCATGCCGTCGCGCGATCGGAGCGCGTCTTTGCGGCGTTTTCCCGCGCGTTCGAACAAGGCAAGATCGGCGGCTTCGGCTGGAGCAACGACAACGTCGAGGGCGCGATGGCCTTTGCGGACCTTGATGGCTATGTGGCGGTTCAGCACGACCTGAACCTGTTCTCCCCGGCCGATGACATGCTTCGCGCCATCGAGAAGCGCGCGCTCTGGTCTTTCAACCGTCAACCCCTGGCCATGGGCTTGCTGACCGGAAAGCACAGCCCGGACAGGCCGGCGGTGGGTGGAAACGATGTCCGCGGCAGCGGGGTTGAGTGGTTGCGCTACTTCCACGACGGATCACCGAGCACGACCCTGTTGGCCGCGCTTGAAGGCGTGCGCGAGCTGCTGACCGAAGATGGCCGGAGCTTGGCCCAAGGGGCACTCGGCTGGTGTCTGGCAAAGTCCGACCGAACGATCCCGCTACCCGGGTGTCGCACGCCGGCACAGGCGACGGACAATTTCGGTGTGTTGGCGTACGGCCCGCTTTCGGACCGGGCCGTCAGTCAGATCGACGCGCAGCTCGCGGATATGCGACCCTAATCGCGTCTCTGAACGGCTTCCGTCGAAAACCAGTTGGTGGCGTCTGACGGCCCCGCCAGGCTGCCTGACCTAGTTCTGGGATACCAGGCGAGCGCCGATCCACGGCAGGATGAGGCTCTCCAACCGTTCTCCGATCAGTTGGCGATGATCGCCGGCATAAACATCCAGAAGATGCGGCACCCGCTCGGCCCCGAGGCGCTGGGAGAACTCCAGCGTTGCCACCGGGATATGCAGGAACTGGTCGCCCAGGCCGACGCCCAGGCCAAGGCCGCGAAGCCCGCGCGGCGCGCGAGGCGTTGCGCGGGCTTCGCG
>JBCBSH010000078.1:0-18588 GCA_039819285.1 Pseudomonadota bacterium | reverse complement strand
CGAGATCTGCCTGGCGCGCCTGGCCTCCGACGCGGTGCGCCCGATCACTGAAACCGTACCGCCGCTGACGGGCAACAGGTCCGCCACCGTTCGCAGCAGGGTCGACTTGCCACAGCCGGACGGCCCCAGCATGGTCAGGAACTCGCCCGACCGGACGGACAGAGAGATGTCCTGCAGCGCGGTCAGCAGGCCGTGGTCGGTGTCGAACGTCACCGTCACGCCGTCCAACCGCAGCGCCAGATCGTCCGCCCCCGCGTTCGCCGCCGGGGCCAAGGCGGGGGCGCCCATGGGTTAGCCGATCCTCGGCCTGACGTCGGTCGTGGCGTCGAGCACGGACAGGGTCATCACGTCATCGACCGTCGGCACCGGATTGTCTTCGAACTGGCCGAGCTGGGCATAGATGTCGATCTGGGCCTGCCAGTTCTCCCGGTTCATTGTACCCCAGCCATGCTCCGCCGTTTGGCCGTTGAAGCTGAAGCCGAGAACCAGCGGCATGGCCGCCATCTCGCTGTCGCGATCCATGTTGGGATAGCGCTCGACCAGCATATCGACCGCCTCTTCCGGGTTCTCGAAGGCATAGCCCCAGCCGCGCGCCGAACCGCGCAGGAACGAGGCAATGCCGTCGAAATCGTTCTCCAAGGTTTCGTCGGTGACATAGTACGGGTTGGCATACAGCTGGATGCCCGCATCCCACAGCA
Organism: Pseudomonadota bacterium; assembly: GCA_039819285.1. Lineage (GTDB taxonomy): Bacteria > Pseudomonadota > Alphaproteobacteria > DSM-16000 > Inquilinaceae > JANQGH01. The sequence continues at coordinate 17,890 of JBCBSH010000078.1, read as the reverse complement.
TCAGATCGACCCGGTCGTCGCCCAGGATCGACAAGGCGTTGACGTTGGTCATCCAGCCCGTGACCGCCTGGGCCTGACCGGTCAGCAACTGGTTCATGTCACTGCCCATATTGACGATCTCGACATCGTCTTCCGAGATCTCATTATGGGCCAACAGCGCGCGCAGCAGGATGTGCGCCGTCGGTTGCGTCGCGATCGTCTTGCCGATCATGTCCTCCGGCGTGCGGATCGGATTGTCGGCCAACGAGAAGTAGGTGAACGGGTGCTGCTGATATCCGGCCGCGATGCATTTCACCGGAATGCCGGCCGATCGCGCCAGCATCAGCGACGGGCTGGACGACAGCTGCCCGACCTGGGCGCGACCCGCCGCCACCGACGCGACACCATCGACGCCGGGGCCGCCGGGCGTGATGCTGAGCTCAACCCCTTCCTCGGCGTAATAGCCGAGCGTATCGGCCACGATTTCGCCGGTGATGCCGTTGCTGGCCAGCCAGCCGAGCTGCATGTTCACTTCATAGGCATCCTGGGCCAAGGCGCGGAACGACAGCAGGCTGGGCGCGCTCAAGGCCGCCGCCCCAAAAGCCGCCGATTTCAACAAGCCGCGCCGCGCGAAATGCGGTCCGAGTTCCAGACGTTTGTGCATGAGCCTTCTCCCGATTCTTGTGATGCCTGCCGGCGCTGCCCCCATGCGCTCCCGGTCGAAATTTTGCTTCGTCATTCTGGGCGCATCGTGAAACTTTGCTCCGACAAGCCCGGGCCAGATAGAAGATTTTTACGCGCCAGGCGGTGCCAAAATTCGCTCACGTTAGGGATTTACGTTCGAAAACAAGCTGCACTAGCATGCTGTGCAGAATGTAGGTTCGGTCTTCCGAACCGACATCATTGCCGGACCCGTGCCCAGGAAACAGCCATGACCACCAGCCCGACCAAACTCCGCATCGCCGCCGGTCACATCTTAGCCGATCCGGGCGTGGCTCCGGATGTGGGGCCGGGCGAGATTGCAGTCGTCAATGGCCGCGTCGATCGGATCGTGCCGAACACGAGCGTGCCGACTGACCGCGCAAACCTGATCGCGTTGCCGGCGCTTGTGAATGCCCATGATCATGGCCGGGGCCACCGCACGCTGGCCTATGGGGCGATGGATGACGCGCTGGAGCTTTGGGCCGCGAGCCTGCGGCTGGAGCCACCGGTCGACCCCTATCTCATCGCCGCTATTGCGTTCGCGCGCATGGCCCAATCGGGCGTCGCGGTCGCGAACCATTGTCACAACTCATTCAATGCCGACCGGTTGGTCGAGGAGGCAGAGGGGGTGGCCCGGGCCGCGCGTGATGTCGGCATCCGCGTCGCCTTTTCCTGCCCGATCACCGACCGCAACCCGTTCGCCTATGGCGGGCCGGAGGCGGTGGCGCCGTTTCACGATCCGGACGACTGGGCCGAAATCGTCCAATGGACGCCGAGCTACAAGCCAGCCGCGGACCAGTTGGCCAGGGTCGACATCATCGAGCAAGCCCACGGCAGCGACGATTTCCGGCCCCAATACGGGCCGATCGGGCCACAATGGTGCCAGGACGACACGCTGGCGGCCATCGCCGACGCGTCCGCCAGAACCGGGCGTCGCATCCACATGCACTTGCTGGAGACCAAGATCCAGCGCGACTGGTCGGACAGCGTCTATGAGGGCGGCGTGGTCCGGTTTCTAGACAGCATCGGCTTCCTTTCCCCGCGCCTCACCGTCGCTCACGGGGTCTGGCTGACGCCGGACGAGTGCGAATTGCTCGCGGAGCGGGGCGTGACCGTCTCGGTCAATACGGCATCGAACCTGCGACTGCGATCCGGCATCGCGCCGGTCGACCGGTTCCTTGCCGCCGGCACCAAGTTCGCCATCGGGCTCGATGGCACGTCCGTCGATGATGATGGCGACGCGCTGCGCGACATGCGCCTGTTCAACTGGCTGCACCAGGGCCACAGCGTTGACGACCAACTCGATCGCGGGGCGCTGTTTCACGCCGCGTCATGCCAAGGCTACGAGACCTTCGACAACTCGTCCGACGCCGGCCGCCTAATCGCCGGCAATCGCGCCGACATCCTGGTTTTGGACCGCTCAACCATGACGGCCGACTGGCTCGTACCGCCGGACGATCTGGTCGAGATGCTGCTTGCCCGCATGACCATGGCCGATGTGCGCGAGGTCTATGTCGGCGGCCGCCAGATCGTCGCCGACGGCAAGGCCTTGGGCGTTGATCTGCCGGCCCTGGAACGGGAGGCCCACGAACAGGCACTGGCCATCGTCCGCTCGGGCGAGTTCGAACGGCGGCGGGCTTTGATCAACCGCCACCGGGATGCCCTGCGGGCCTTTTACAAGGCCGGCGCCTATCGCGGTGTCGGCCGGCATTGAACCGGCTTCAAGCGGCTGTCTTGATCGCCTTCAGCAGGCGCAAGGCGGCGCAGGCGGCGCCATAGCCATTGTCGATATTGACCACCGTCAGCCCAGGTGCGCAGCTTGCCAGCATCGACATCAGCGCGGTTTCGCCGTTTCGGGCAGCCCCGTAGCCGGTCGACCTCGGCACGCCGATAATGGGCTGGGGGACCAGCCCGCCCACAACCGTGGGCAAGGCGGCGTCCATGCCCGCGACCACAATCATCACCTTGCAGTCGGCCACATCCGGCAACCGCGCCTGCAGCCGCCACAGGCCGGCAACACCGACATCGGCAACCAGCCGTGGCGCGCAGCGATTGAACAGCAGCGTACGCTCGATCTCGCGCGCCACCGGCAGGTCGCTCGTGCCGGCGGTAATGATGGCAACGTCGTGCGTCGACACGACAGACGGCGGTGTGCCGAAATAGGCGGTTCGGGATTCCGGGTCGTAATCCAGCGCCTCGGCCAATGACGGCTCAAGCGCCGCTACCAGGTCGGGGCTGCACCGGGTCAGCAGCAGCGAAACGCCGCGCCGGTCCGCCGCGTAGAGGATGCCGGCAACCTGGTCGGACGACTTGCCCTCGCAGAAGATGGCCTCGCCCATGCCGATCCGGTCTTGGCGGTCGAAATCGAGTTCAAAGTCCAGGCTCACGGTGGTCTCATCTCAAGAAGGCGGCCTCATCTCAAAAAGGCGGAACCACGCCGGTAGGGCGCGACCGAAACTGTCTCGATAGCACGGGCAAAAACGCCGGCCGCCATCTGGCGCACCATGCCCAAGTCGTCTTCTGTCAAGGTGGCGAGACAGGCTTCATCCAGCTCGATGCGAATGCCGCCGGCAATCACACGACAGCGGATGTCGGACGCATCGAACTGGCCGCGCAGTGTCGCCTCGACCCGGTCGATCGCGGCCAGATCGGCTGCCTCTACCCGCAGCCCGGTTTCGACCCGGCTTGACAGGCACGGCGCGGCCGGCAGTTCGGCGAGATCGTCAAGGCCGCGCGCACGGGCAATGGCACGCACGGTCTGTTTGTCGATCTCGGCCTCGACGAACGGGTGGCGAACGCCGTGATCCTGCGCCGCGCGCAGGCCCGGCCGCCAGTCGCCCAGATCATCCAGGTTCGTGCCGGAAACCAGCGTCCCGCCGGCCAAGCGCGCCATGGTGCCGTAAAGATTCGTCTTGCAGAAAAAGCACCGGTTGGCGGGGTTCGCCCGATAGCGCAGGTCGTCGATCTCGCCGGCATCGATCTCCCGCAGCCGCCAGCCGCCCCTGCTGGCATACCGGCGTACGCGTTCGGTCGCGGCGCTAGGTACGGCCGGCGAGATGGCGTGGATCATTTCCGCGTCCGGGCCAAGGCAGTCGTGCGCGACATGCGCCAAGGTCATGGAATCGACACCACCGGAAACGGCGACAGCAACCGGTCCGATCTGCTGCAAGACGCCGGAGAGCCGCACCTCGGCGGCCATCCCATTTGGCGTGACCGCGTTCATTCCGGGATGTCCGATTCGCCCGCGCTGAGCGCGGCCTGTTCAACCTTACGGCGCAGCCTCGCCCGTTCCGCGGCATCGCCGCCCCGCGCGGCCAGATCGTCAAGTTCCGCCTTCGCGGTCATGCCGCCTGGCCGCGTGGCGCGTTTGGCGTGCAGGCCCGGAACCGGCTCGACGACGTCACGCGGCAGCACCCGCCGCTCCGCGCGCTGAAGGCAGAGGCCCAAGGTGGTGGTCTCGCGAAAGATCTGGCCAGCCACGCTTTCCGCCTGGTCCGGAGTGGCCAAGACGCGGATCTGGGCGATCATTCGCCCTTTCTTGCCGATCGCGGAGGCCTGGGTGATGTCGATGACCCCGGGCAGCGCCCGCAACCGATCGAGACCGAGCGCCAGATCCTCCGCCGGCTGATCGTCGATGTCGAAGCGCAGAATGGCGACATGGTCGACCGGCGCCGCCATCTCATCGAGACGGATTTCAAGCACCCGCAATCCGTTGACCCGGTCGGGCAGTTCGCGCGTGCCCAACCCCAAGCCGGTCTCGCCGAGGGCACCTGCCGGACGTACATGACTTGGACGCAGATGCGCCAAGATCGCCGCACCCGTCGGGGTGACGCGCTCGCCCGCCAGGCCGTCATCGACGACCTGAAACCCCTTCAAAAGCCGCACCGTCGCGGGCGCCGGCACCGGAATGGCCCCGTGCGCCGTTCGCGCCAGGCCGGCGCCCAATGGCAACGGCCCGACCGACCAGCCTACGGCATCAATCGCATCGATCAGAAAGCCGGCCGCCGCGATGTCGGCGATCGAATCGATCGCGCCGACTTCATGGAAATGCACGGTGTCCTTAGGCACGCCGTGGACGGAAGCCTCCGTCTCCGCCAGCAGTTCGAAGATTTGGAGGGCATGTTCAGCGGCGCCGGCGGGCCGCAAGCCGGCCATAAGGGGTTTTATCTCTTGCCACGAGCGTTGAGGGATATCCTTCGCCGGCGCGACCCGCAATTGCGCACCGGCAAACCCCTTTGAACGGACGTCCAGCAGTTGGATCTCAGCGCTGTCGCCCATCAACGCGGCGACCGCGGCGAGACAGGCCTCTTTCAGGTCCGGAAACGCGTCCAATATCGCGGCCACGAACATATCGCCGGCAATGCCGCCCACCGGGTCGAGATGGATGTGGCAGGCGGTCATCTGTCGGCGGCGCAGTAGGGCACCACGTACGGCCCCTCAGGTATGATCGCTATTTCCGGGTCGCCCTGGCGGTCCATGGCGGCAGCGATCGCGGCCGGCAGGTCATCGATCCGTTCGACCCCGGTTACGGCGTGGTCCGCATCCGGCAGGCCCGGCGCATAGAGCGATATACGGCCGACCCGCATCGGCTTTAGCTGCATTTCGGTCTGCCATTCGTCGATGTCGGCCAGCGACTTCTCCGTCAGCGTCGCCAAAAACGCTTCCGGCCCCAAGGCCACCAGCCGTTCCTGGGCGGCGCGAAACTCCGGCGAGCCGACGCCTTCGGAGCATTCCGACGCGATGATCAGGTCGCCGCCGTCGGCAAGAACGCCGATTGGCGTCACCATGCCCTTCACGGTCTGATAGTAGGTCTTGTCCAGCGGATAGCCGGCCGCGGAGGTCACTACCGTTCGGTACCGGCGGGGTGCGGGGACGGAGGTCGCGTCGCGCACGAAATCGACCGCCGCCATATGGCTCGACAGAATCTCGCCGAACGAGGCGAAGCACAGGCGCCGTTCCTCGTCGATGACCGTGTTCAGGGCCAGCACCGGACCGTCGAGCATGCGGACGATCTCCAACTGCTCCTCATGCAGCGGGTTGGCGTCGAGATTGCAGGAGGTGGCTCCAGGGTCCTCCATGAAGCGCGCGGAATGGAAGGTGCGTATGGTGTCGTGGCGGGCAATGCCGGGTGCGACGACCTTGCGCCCACCCGACCAGCCGGCCATGAAATGCGGTTCGACCAGCCCGGTGGCGATCTTGATGTCCGCCTCGACGAAACGGCGATCGAGGCCGACCGGTACGTCCCGCGTAGCGGTCCGGCCGAAATCAACATGGGCCGCCTCGTCGCGGGCGTAGTGGTTCACGACCGACACGTGCTCCAGCACCCAGGGGTCGCCGACCAGTTCCGCCAACTCGTCCCCGAGGTTGGGGCGGTGCAGGCCCGTCGCGACCAGGACGGTAATGCCCGCCAGCGGCACACCTGCCTCGACCAACCGTTCGATCATGGGCCGGAGAAACAGACCATTGGGCACCGGCCGCGTGATGTCGCAAATCAGAATGCAGGCGCTGCGCGCGTCGGCAGCCAGTTCCGACAGCGTCGGCACATCGATGGGATTGTCCAACGCCGCTTCGATCGCGGCAGATTCATCGGCCGGCACTGGCAGCGCCCGCTTTCTTATGACGGTCGGCTTTGCGGCATCCGGCAAGTCGACCACCAGCCCGCCGCGACCAAAAGCCAACTCGATGTCAGCCAAAACGCTCTCCCTTCGACTGCGGATACCGCGAATGGCTCTTAAGTGTGCATGAGAAGCGCGGATTGATAAACAATCCTCCGTGCGTGCTTTGGCCGCTGTCAACGCGGTGTTGCTTTGCCTGTCTCAGACCGGCTGCGAGGGCCGATCCAGACTTTGCTAATTCTTGGTCAAGACCGGGTGCGATCATCGGGTATCACAGCTTGATCCTTCGCCCGGGTCTGCTATGGCATGTGCCGTATTGCGAAGCGAGTTCGGCACGGAGCATGGGTCCGCTCCAAATGCTGTCCATTCGCGTGATCGTTAAATTGGTATCCAGATGAAAGTGCTCATTACCGGCGGTTGCGGCTTCATTGGATCAGCCCTTGTCCGGCATCTGATCGCAAAGACCGACTGGTCGGTGGTCAATGTTGACAAGCTGACCTACGCCGCTGTCCCGTCATCGCTGCCGGCCGACATCGACGCCTCGAACCGCTACCGCTTCGCGCGCCTTGATATCGCCGACGCACCGGCGATCGAGGAATTGCTTAGCGAGACCCAGCCGGACGCGATCATGCACCTTGCGGCCGAGAGCCATGTCGACCGCTCGATCGACGGCGCTGCTGCGTTCATCGACACCAATGTCGTCGGCACCAGCCGGCTGCTGGATGCCGCGCTTGGCTACTGGCGGGATCTGAGCGGCGTTCGACGGGACGCCTTCCGCTTCCTTCATATCTCCACCGACGAGGTCTTCGGCAGTTTGGGACTGGTCGGCCGGTTCCGCGAAACCACGGCCTACGCGCCCCGATCGCCCTATGCCGCCAGCAAGGCCGCCTCCGACCATCTGGCGCGGGCCTGGGGCCACACCTTCGGTCTGCCGGTCATCGTGACCAACTGCACGAACAATTACGGGCCCTGTCAGCATCCTGAAAAGTTAATCCCGCTGATGATCATCCGCGGGCTTGTCGGCGGGGAGTTGCCGGTCTACGGGAGAGGCGCCAATGTCCGGGACTGGCTGCACGTCGAAGACCATGTCGCCGGCCTGTTGGCCGCGCTCGAACGCGGCGAGGCCGGTGAGACCTATTGCTTTGGCGGCAATGCGGAACTCGCCAACGTCGCCGTCGTGGAAGCGATTTGCGATCGCTTGGACGAAAGCGCGCCACCCTTGGTCGGGGTCGACACGCGCCGATCACTGATCGCCTTCAAGACCGACAGGCCCGGCCATGATCAACGGTACGCCATGGACACGCGCCACAGCCGAAAGGCCTTGGGCTGGGAACCGACGCGTGCGTTCGCTGTCGGCTTGAGCGAGACGGTCGATTGGTACCTGGCCAACGAAAGCTGGTGGCGTCCCGTTCTCGCCCAAGGCGGGACCGAGCGGCGGGGGCTTCAACAGGCCGGCGGCTGAATGAGAATTCTCGTACTTGGCCGAGACGGGCAAATGGGCCGCGCCTTGGCCGATCAGGCCTGGCCCCTAGGCGTTCAGCCCATCTGGGCCGGCCGGAAAGAGGCGGACGTCACGGATGCCACGGCACTGACGGACCTGCTGACGCGTTCCGCACCCGACATGATCGTGAACTGTGCCGCTTACACCCAGGTTGACAAGGCCGAGAGCGAGCCCGGACGCGCGTTTGCGGTCAATGCGCGGGCGCCCGGAACAATCGCCGCTTACTGTCGGTCCGCACAGGTGCCCGTGTTGCATTTTTCCACCGACTATGTTTTCGACGGCAGCAAGGACAGTCCGTACACAGAGGACGATCCCGTCGCACCCCTGGGCGTCTACGGCGCCAGCAAGGCGGCGGGCGAGGACGCGATCGGAGCGAGCGGCGCCGATCACTGGATTTGGCGGACAGCCTGGGTTTTCGGCCCACATCGAGCGAACTTTGTTCGAACCATGCTGCGCGCCGCCATGACGAAGGACCGCCTCAATGTGGTCGACGATCAGATTGGTACGCCCGCGCCGACATCTGGCCTGGCCGCCGCTGTCCTCACGCTGATCGATCGCTGGCGTCACGATCGCGCCCGCGCACCCCACGGAACCTATCACGTGTCGGGCGACGAGCCGGTGAGCTGGCACGGGTTGGCAACGGCTGTATTTGAGGCGGCGGAAACCGTGGCGCCGGACTGGCCGCGCCCCGAGTTAACGGCCATCCCTACTGCACAATGGCCGACACCGGCCCGCCGGCCCGCCAATAGCCGCCTTGACGGTGCACGGGCGGCCAGCGCGCTTGGCATTCGGCCAATTGCCTGGCGATCGGCCCTGCCGTCAATTGTAGCCGCAATCATCGAAGATCTAAGAGAGACGTCGCCATGAAGGGCATTGTCCTGGCCGGAGGGACCGGCAGTCGATTGTTTCCGGCCACGCTGGCGGTCAACAAGCAACTGCTGCCGGTCTACGACAAGCCGATGATCTACTATCCGTTGTCGGTTCTGATGTTGGCGGACATTCGCGAAATTCTGATCATCGGCCGCGAGCAAGACTTGCCGAACTTAGAGCACTTGCTGGGCGATGGGCGCCAATGGGGCTTGTCGCTGTCTTATCGTGTCCAACGTGAGCCGCGCGGAATTGCGGAGGCCCTGATCCTCGGGGCCGACATTCTCGGCGGCCAGCCGGTGATGCTGGTCTTGGGCGACAATGTCTTTTTCGGGCACGGCCTCACAGAAGCGTTGAGGCGCGCCAGCAGTCTAACCGAGGGCGGGCTGGTCTTTGCTTATGAGGTTAACGACCCGGAACGGTATGGCGTCGTCGAAATCGACGAAAACCAAAGGGCTCTGTCGATCGAGGAGAAGCCAAGCGCCCCGAAATCCAACTGGGCGGTGACCGGGCTTTACGCCTATGACGGCGATGCCGCGTCGATTGCCGCCAGCCTGACACCGTCCGCACGCGGCGAATTGGAAATCACGGACGTCAACCGGGCCTATCTGGAGCGTGGGGCCCTGGCCGTGGAGCAGCTTGGCCGAGGCTATGCGTGGCTGGACACCGGCACCCACGACTCTCTGCTGGAGGCGTCGGAATTCGTCCGCACGGTTCAACACCGCCAAGGGCTGCAGATCGCCTGTCTGGAGGAGATCGCGTTCACGCAAGGGTTCATCGACGCCCGTCAACTGGCAGATCTCGCCAAGCCGCTGGCGAAGACAACCTACGGCCAGTACATTCTGAGACTCGCCGAAACGGCCGGCTAGTCGAAGCACTCCCTCGCCTGCAGTGTTGCAAGGGCGACACACATCCGAACTATCCGGCGCCTTTCAATCAATCTTTTGATATCCGATCTTGTAATACATCCTAGATCGGATTAATTACGATCCCGCTGTCGATCGCTCCGACCGGCAGCGTGTCGCCTTGATCCGCGCGTCCGCGCAATGAAGGCGGCAGCCCGAAAACCAACCAGGATGAGTACGATGTTCACTGCGCTCGACATTCGGGCGTGGCCATGGGCGGTTCTTACCCAATGGCTGGCCCGCCGAAGGGATGACCGAGGGCGCCGCAACAAGGCGCATCACGGCCATCGAATTGCCTTTCTGCCGCCGCACCTGCGTCGCGATATTGGATTGGAATAACACGCGCTTGTGCGTGTTCTCTATAGGCATGGTTGATGCCGAGGGTCCAAGTTGACGGCAAGATGCCGCTGCTCACGAAAGGAGATATGGCAATGATGAAGAAGGTGTTTTTGGTCGGCGCCGCTACCCTGGTCTTGGCAGCGTGCGGCAACACGGTTGGTGAGCGGGCGCTGAGCGGCGGCGCGATTGGCGCCGGCGCCGGCGCCGGAGGTGCCGCGATTTTCGGCGGCAACCCGATCACGGGGGCCTTGGTCGGTGGTGCCGCTGGCGCCGCGGCCGGTGCCTTGACCGATTGCGAGGACATCAACCTCGACCCTGACGGCTGCTGATCGTCGCCCCTGGCGGGCGGCACGAGGCCGCCAGACTTTCTTCACCACCAAGCGGGCCGCCCCTGGACAGGGGGCGGCCCCATTTGCATAGTCGCCGCCACTGTTCAAGGCACCTACCCGGGTTCGAAGAAGCAGCAGCAGCGGCAAGACGGAACCGGGCAGGATGCAAGCCGTCCCTGGACCTCGGAAGACACGCCGTGCCCGGCAGCACCACCCGATCCCGCCGAAAGACCCCCATGATGGGGCAGTTCTGGCAGGCCAAAGAAGCCCATCCGGATTGCCTGATCTTTTTTCGCATGGGCGATTTCTACGAGCTGTTCTTCGACGACGCGATTAAGGCCGCCGAGGCCCTGGACATCACGCTGACCAAGCGGGGCCAGCATGATGGCGAGGATGTGCCGATGGCCGGCGTGCCCGCCCACGCGCATGAGGCCTATCTGGCCAGGCTGATCCGGCAGGGCTTCAAGGTCGCCATTTGCGAACAGATGGAGACACCGGCCGAGGCCAAGAAGCGGTCGGGCAAGACCCTTGTGCGAAGAGACATCATCCGCGTCATCACCCCCGGCACGATCACGGAAGACACACTGTTGGAGGCGCGGTCGAACAACTTTCTCGTCGCCCTGGCGGACGCCGGCGGCGCGCTAGGGCTGGCCGTGGTCGATATCACCACGGGCGTGCTGACGACCGAAACCGTCGAGCCAGAACATCTGGGCGCCGTCCTGGCCCGCATCGACCCCGGCGAGGTGCTGTTGCCCGACCGGTTGGCGGATCAAGCGGCCATCGCCAACGCGGCCGCCGATTGGTCGTCGCGCCTGTCCGTTCAGCCCAACAGCCGGTTCGACAGCGAAAACGCACGGCATCGGCTGCACACCTTGTACGGCGTCGCCTCGCTGGACGCCTTCGGCAGCTTCAGCCGGCCCGAAATCGCGGCGGCGGGTGCCCTGATCGACTATATCGACCTGACCCAGAAGGGCCGCTTTCCCCGGCTCTCGCCGCCCCGCCACCGCAGCGCCGGCAGCAGTCTGGAGATCGACGCCGCGACGAGGCGCAATCTGGAACTGATGCGCACCCTGTCCGGCGACCGCAAAGGCAGCCTGCTCAGCGTCATCGACCGGACCTTGACAGGCGCCGGCGCCCGACTGCTGAACACGCACCTGACATCGCCGCTGACGGATCGCGGTGCGATCGATCGGCGCCTTGACGCCGCCCAATATCTGATCGGCGATGAGCGGCTGCTTGAAGATCTGCGCGGGGCGCTGAGACGCAGCCCCGACATCGAACGGGCCCTTAGCCGATTGAGCCTCGGGCGCGGCGGTCCGCGCGACCTCGCGGCAATCCGCGATGGACTGGCGGCCGCGCAATCCTTGCGTCAGCGGATTGCCGAGCAAGACGAGCAAGGTCTGACAGATCTATTGGTGGCCGCGTCGCGGGACCTGAAAGGCGAAGACAACCTGGCGACGACGCTCGCCGACGCCCTGGTGGGCGAGCCCCCGGCGCTTACTCGCGACGGCGGATTTGTCGCCGCCGGCTATGACACGACGCTGGACGATCTGCGCACCCTGCGCGACGACAGCCGCAAACTGATCGCCGGCCTGCAGTCCAAATATGCCGACACCACGGGCGTCAGCGGTCTGAAGATCAAGCACAACAATGTCATCGGCTATCACATCGAGGTCACACCGACCCATGCCGGCAAGCTGACCACGCCGGAGCAAGCCGAGACCTTCATCCACCGCCAAACCCTGGGCAGCGCCGTGCGCTTCACGACCGTGGAGCTCACGGAGCTGGAACGCGCCATCGGCGAGGCGGCGGACAAGGCCCTGGCCACCGAAATGGCCGTGTTCGACGCGCTGGTCGCCGATGTCATCGCCACCGCAGAGCCCGTCGCGACCGCCGCCGCGGCGCTGGCGGTACTCGATGTCGTGGCCAGCCATGCCCGGCTGGCGTCCGACAGCGGCTGGGTGCGGCCGACCCTGACCGACGACACGACATTTGACGTCAAGGGCGGCCGCCATCCGGTCGTCGAAGCCGCCTTGATGGCGCAGGATCAGACCCGGTTCGTCGCCAACGATTGCGATCTGGGCGGCAGCCAGCGACTGTGGCTGCTGACCGGGCCGAACATGGCGGGCAAGTCGACTTTCCTGCGCCAGAATGCCTTGATCGCGATTCTGGCCCAGATGGGCGGCTACGTGCCGGCGGACGGCGCGCGGATCGGCATCGTGGATCGCCTGTTCAGCCGGGTGGGTGCGTCCGACGATCTGGCGCGCGGCCGGTCTACCTTCATGGTCGAAATGGTTGAGACGGCAGCCATTCTGAATCAGGCGACGCCGCAGAGCCTAGTGATCCTGGACGAAATCGGCCGCGGCACCGCGACGTTCGATGGCCTGTCGATCGCCTGGGCCACAGTCGAGCATCTGCACGAAACCATCGGCTGCCGCGCCCTGTTCGCCACTCATTATCATGAGCTGACGGCCCTGGGCGCCAAGCTGGAGAACCTGTCCTGCCACACGATGCGGGTCAAGGAATGGCTGGGCGACATCGTCTTTCTGCATGAGGTCGGGCCCGGCGCCGCCGACCGGTCCTATGGCATTCACGTGGCAAAACTGGCCGGGCTGCCGTCGGCGGTGGTCGGGCGGGCAGAACAGGTGCTGAACGCGCTTGAGCAGGGCGAGCAAGGCTCCAAGCTGACGGGCCTGGCCGACGATCTGCCCCTGTTCGCCGTGCCGCCGGCAAGCGCGCCACCACCAGCCGCCCAACCGACCGAGGTGGATGCCCTCTTGGAAAGCCTAAACCCGGACGAGATGACACCACGGGCGGCGCTGGAGTATCTTTATGCGCTGAAGCGCGCCTTGCAGGAGGGAACATGACCGCGCCCGAGCCCGTCGACAGAGCGATGGCGACCGAGCGTGAGGAATTGCGCCTTCTGGCCGAAACCATGGAGCACATGGCCAGCGAGATCGCGCTCTTGAGAGGTCGTCTCGATCGATCGGAATCCCTGCTGGAGGCGATCGCCAATCGGCTGGCCGTCTTGGCGTCGCGCGATCGCCCCCAGCCCGTGACGAAGGACGATCTGGAGCCTGTGTTGACCGGCCTGCTGCGGCATCTGGAAAACCAGGCGCGACCTGCAGGAAACGGCCCCTGATGTTCGCCTTGAGAACCAGCGGCCGCGCCACAATCTGACGCCGATGCTTGATCTCCTCAAACCAACTGGCGGAACACGGGACAGTGCCGAGAGGGTCGGTGAGCCACTTGGCACGGGCATTGCCGACCCAAAAGGCCTGATCGACGAACAGGCCTTTGCCGCAGCGCTGAACGCGGCGCTTGATCAGGCCGAGAACGACGGCACCGACCAGCGCGCCGCCCTATTAAGGGCGGCCCGCACAGCCCTCGATCACGGCCGCAACGAGGTCCGACGCCGCTTTTTGGAGGATTTCGTCGGCGGCGACGCCTGCGTTGCCGAACAAGCCTATCTGATGGACCGGCTGATCCGCGGTCTGGCCGACGCCGTTGGCGACAGGCTGTTCCCGGCCCCCAACCCAACGATGGCGGAGCGGTTCGTCATCGTCGCCATCGGCGGCTACGGCCGCGGCGAGTTGGCGCCGGGCTCTGACGTCGATCTTCTGTTCCTGCTGCCTTACAAGCGCGCGCCGAGGGTGGAGCAGGTTGTCGAGGCCATGCTGCTGTTGTTGTGGGACCTGGGACTGAAGGTCGGCCATGCGGTTCGCACGGTTGTGGAAAACCTGCGCAGCGCCAAGGGCGACATGACGATCCGCACGTCGCTCTTGGAATCACGCCCCTTGTGGGGAGAACGCTCGCTCTATGACGAGTTCACCCAGCGCTTTGCCAAGGAGGTGCTGGCGGGAACCGGGCTTGAGTTCGTCCAGGCCAAACTGGCCGAAAGGGACGAGCGCCACCGGCGCCTTGGCGACAGCCGCTACGCGCTTGAGCCCAACATCAAGGAGGGCAAGGGCGGCCTGCGCGACCTGCAGACGCTGTTTTGGATCGGCAAGTACCTGCATCAGGTCGACGACGCCGACGGCCTGGTCGATGTCGGCATGCTGACGCGCGAGGAAGCGGACCTGTTCATCAAGGACCAGACGTTCCTCAGGACCTTGCGCTGCCACCTGCATTATCTGACCGGACGCGCGGAGGACCGGTTGACCTTCGACCTGCAGACCGAGGTCGGCCGGCGCATGGGCTACACCGATCACGCCGGCACCTCCGGCGTCGAGCGGTTCATGAAGCACTATTTCCTGATCGCCAAGGATGTCGGCGACCTGACCCGCATCTTCTGCGCGGCGCTGGAGGCGGAAAGCCGCCATCGCCCTCAAGGCCGTTCGCTGCGGGCGCGCCTGTTCGGCAGCAAGGGCGACAAGCAGGAACTTGACGGATTTGTCGTCGACGGCGGCCGCCTGAATGTCGCCGACGACAAGCAGTTCCGCGAAGACCCGGTCGACATCATCCGACTGTTCCGCGTGTCTCAGGTCCACGACATCAGCTTTCACCCCAATGCCCTGAAGCTGGTGACGCGGTCGCTGCGCCTTATTGGCCCCAAGCTGCGCAAGGACCCAGAGGCGAACGCCATCTTCCTTGAGATCTTGACGGGCGAGAAGGGGACCGAACGCGTTCTGCGCCGCATGAACGAGGCGGGCGCGCTCGGCAAGTTCATCCCCGAATGGGGGCGGGTCGTGGCGCAGATGCAGCACGACATGTACCACGTCTTCACGGTCGACGAGCACACCCTATTCGCAATCGGCATTCTGAACGGGCTTGAGAGCGGCGACGACGCCGACCAATGGCCGCTGGCAAGCAGAGTAATCGCCAAGATCGAAAGCCGCCGGGCGCTCTATGTCGCTATGTTCTGCCACGACATTGCCAAGGGCCGGGGCGGCGATCACTCCATCCTCGGCGCACGTATCGCCGGCAAGTTGGGGCGGCGGCTGGGCCTCAGCGACGAGGAAACGGAAACGGCGGAATGGCTGGTCCGCTGGCACCTGCTGATGAGCAATGTGGCGCTGAAGCGCGACATCGACGATGAGGAAGCCATCGCCGATTTCGCCGGGCGCATGGAATCCGCCGAACGGCTCCGCCTGTTGCTCGTGCTCACGACCGCCGACATCAGTGCCGTCGGCCCCGGTCGCTGGAACGGCTGGAAGGCGACGCTGCTGGGCCAACTGTTCCATCGCGCCCGCGACATCCTCATCGGCGCCCATGAGGAGAAGGGGCGCGAGGCCAGGATCAACCTGGCGAAGGACGCGGTCCGCGATCTCTTGCCCGACTGGCCGGCCGAGGATGTCGAGGCCTTCCTCAGCAAGGGCTACGCGCCCTACTGGCTGCAGCAGGAAACCGACGCCCATGCCCGCCACGCCCGGCTGTTGCGCACGGCGGAAAAGACCGGGCAGGCCCTGACGATTGAAACGCGCATCGATCGCGGGCGGGGGGTTACGGAAGTCACCATTCACACGGCCGACCATCCCGGTCTGTTCAGCCGGCTGGCCGGGGCCCTGTCCGTCGTCGGCGCCAGCATCGTCGAGGCACGCATCTTCACGCTGACCGACGGTTCAGCGCTAGACATCTTCATCATCCAGGACGCCGAGGGCGGCCCGTTTCAGGCGGCGGACAAGCTGGCCCGGCTGTCCAGCGCGATCGAGCGCAGCCTCAGCGGCGACATGCGGCCGAAGACGGAAATCGCCAAGCGGCGGCCCATGCTGCCGAGCAGGACGCGGGTCTTCAAGGTTCAGCCGCGCGTGCTGATCGACAACGAGGCCAACAGCACGCAGACGATCATCGAGGTCAACGGCCGCGACCGGCCCGGCCTGCTGCACGACGTCACACGCGCGCTCTATGGCCTTAACCTTCAGATCACGACCGCCAAGATCTCGACCTTCGGCGAACGTGTCGTCGATGTGTTCTATGTGAAGGATGTCTTCGGCCTGAAGGTGACCCACGCCGGCAAGCTGGACACAATCCGAAAGGCACTGCTGACCGCATTGACCGACCCGGATTGCGCACCGGCCGGCAAGCCGCCCAAGCCGGTACGGCCCGCCAAGCGCAAAGCCGCTACCGGATAGCGTAGCCGCGCGGTGTCGCGGAAAAACCCCATCGCGGCCCTTGCACCGCCGCCCATCCGCGCGACACTGCTGCACAAATGTCTTTGATTCGGGCTTTCGCAACCGTCAGTGGCCTGACCATGGTCAGCCGCGTGTTCGGTTTCGCCAGGGACGTGCTGACGGCAGCCATTCTCGGCGCCGGACCGGTCGCGGACGCCTTTTTTGTCGCCTTGCGTCTGCCCAACCTGTTTCGCCGCATCTTGGCCGAAGGCGCCTTCTCGATCGCCTTCGTACCGATCTTTACAAGCGAACTGCACGGCAAGGGCCACGCGGCGGCGAAGGAATTCGCCGAACAGGCGCTTGGCGTCATGGTCCCCATTCTCTTGATCCTGAGCGGGCTGTTCGTGATCGGCATGCCATGGGTGATGTATGTGCTGGCACCCGGCTTCGCCGACGATCCGCTGCAGTATGGCCTAGCAGTCCACTACGCCCGTCTGACCTTCCCATACCTGATGTTGATGTCGCTGGCGGCGCTGTTCGGCGCGGTTTTGAACGCACTTGACCGGTTCGCGCCGTTTGCAGCGATGCCGATTCTGTTCAACGCCATTCTGATCAGCGCTCTCTTGATCGCCCACCAGACCGAGATCGTGGCCGGCGATGCGCTTGCCGTTGCGGTGCCCATCGCTGGATTGGCACAGCTGATCTTCGTGGCCTGGATGGCCGCGCGCGCCGGCATGCCCCTTTACCTGCCGGTGCCAAAATTCGGGCCGCAGATCCGCCGACTGTTCAAGCTGATGGCGCCGGCCGCGTTCGGCGCGGGCGTCATGCAGGTCAACCTGTTTATCGACACGCTGCTGGCGTCGGAACTGCCCCAGGGCGCGATCAGCTATCTGTTCTACGCCAGCCAGCTCTATCAACTGCCGCTCAGCGTCATCGGCATCGCCATCGGCACGGCGCTGCTGCCGATGCTGGCCCGTCAGGTCAAAGAAGCCGATGACAATGGCGACATGGCGAACGTCCATGCCAGCCAGAACCGCGCCATCGAATACAGCCTCTTGCTGGCCTTGCCGGCGGCCATCGGGCTGATCGCCCTGGCACTGCCCATAGTCTCGACGCTGTTCGAGCGGGGCGCGTTCACCGCCGCCAATGCCAGCTCCACCTCATGGGCCTTGATGGCCTATTCCATCGGCCTGCCCGGCTTCATCGTCATCAAGGTTCTGCAAACTGGCTTCTATGCACGGCACGACACGACGACCCCGGTCCGCATCGCCATCGTGACCACCGTGATCAATGCCGCCTTGTCCGTCGGGCTAATCATCGTTCTGCCGCCCTTGTGGGGCCATGTCGGCATTGCCTCGGCAACGGGCATCACCGCCTGGCTGAACGTCCTGCTGCTGAGCCGCGCCCTGCGCCGGCGCGGACACTTCGCGATCGATGACCGCTTGGCAAGACGGCTGCCCCGCCTGGTTGCCGCTGGGCTGGCCATGGCAGTGGTGATCGGCACCGCCTCCTGGGCGACCTGGGGCAGGCTGCCCAACGACCTCGCGGTTCAGGCACCTATGCTGGCCGCGATCATCGCCGGCGGCGCCATCGTCTATTTCGG
>JBCBSH010000077.1:0-18589 GCA_039819285.1 Pseudomonadota bacterium | reverse complement strand
ACGCACGCCGGTGGCGGCAGGAAACTCCGGGTCCAGGATCGAGCCTTTGCGCGTCGAGACCGTGATCGGTTCGAACAGGCCGCCATTGAACGGCACGGTCGGATCGTGCGTGGTGATGAAGTGCAGCACCCGCACCGTCAGCCAGGCATGGCGTGTGCCCAGGGTCGGCACGTTATAGGCGCTGGCAACCTGCGGGTCGGTGCCATCGAAGTCTAGATGGATCCGCCCGTCCGTCACGGTCATGGCGACGCGAAAGCGCACCGGCACAGGCGTCACCCCGTCATCATCCATATAATCCCAGAAATCGTAGGTGCCGTCGGGGATGCGACGCAGCACCTCCCGCGCCTTCAGGGCGGCATACTCCAGAAGATCGTCCTGGGCCTGGATCATGGTTTCAAAACCATGCGCCGCGACCATCTCGGCGATCCGCTTGGCCCCCGTCTCCAGCGCCGCCAGCATGGCCGTAAGGTCTTGCACGTTCAGGTCAGGCGTACGTACGTTGGCGCGGTAGATCGCCAGCACGTCCCGGTTCATCTCGCCGCCACGTACCAACTTCAAGGGCGGGATCAGCAGCCCCTCCTGGAAGATCTCCGAATTGCTGGGCGAGATGCTGGACGGAACCTTGCCGCCAATGTCAGTGGAATGGATGAAGTTGTAGCCGTAACAGACCAGTTCGCCGTTGTGAAAGTAAGGCCGGATCAGGGTGAGGTCTGGCGTATGGCTTACCAGCCCGGCGCTCATATAGGGGTGGTTTGTCAGCAGCACATCGCCCTCGCCCAAGGGCTCGCCGAGCGCGTCAAGCGTCGGCTTGATGTCGTAGTCCAACAACGCCGAGCCGAAGTCGCGCGGATTGCCGAAGAACCGGCCAGATCGAGTGACCAGGCCAACGGCGAAATCCACCGCCTCCTTCACGTAGAGCGAGCGGGCGGTACGCTTCAGCGTCAGCGCCATTTCCTCTGCCGCCGCGGCGACCTTGGTGTTCAGGATTTCCAGGCTTACCGGATCGATCTTCATGACGCTTGGCCTATTCCCGAAGCGCCGGTGGGGCGCAGATGCAGGCAACCGGTAGGGTCGGTCGACGCCGCCCAGCCGGGCGGAACCCAGATGGTCGTGTCGTCCTGTTCGATGATCGCAGGGCCGGCAACCGAATGCGCGGTCATAAGATCGGCGCGCATGCGAACGGCCGCGTCGACCCAGACACCGTCACCGACATAGACCGGCCGCGTACCGGCCTGAGCCGGCGCGTCGCCATTCTGGGTCGCGGCCAATTGCACAGGCGGGACGGCGCCGTTCACGCGTACGCGCAAGGTGGTAATGTCGACCGGGCTGTCGCCATGGCGAAAAGCGTACAGCCGCTCATGTTCCCGATGGAAGGCCTCCTTGATCGCGACCACGTCGCCGGACCGCCAGGCCGCGTCCGCGATCGGCACGGTCAGCACGAAGGCGGTGCGCGGATACTGCATGTCGGCCGTCACCTCAATGGCAACCGTGTCGGCCAGGCCACCTTCTTGAGCAATCCAGGCCTGGGCCTGGTCCTCCAACTGGCCAAGAATCCGCGTCACCTCGGCGCCGGCGTTCGGGTCTTCGCCTAGCGTCAGGCGACTGGAGCGTACGAAGTCGCGCCTTATGTCGGCGACCAGGGCCCCGAAAGCGCAAAAGGTGCCGGGCGATGGTGGAATGACGACGTGGCCCAGCCGTGCCTCGTCCGCCAGCAAGGCCGCATGGGTCGGGCCGGCACCGCCATAGGCCACGAGCGAGAAATCCGCGGGGTCGAGCCCGCGCTGCGCCATGCCCTTGGAGACCTCCGTCGCCATTTTGGCGGTAGCGATGCGCAAGGCCGCGCGCGCCGTTTCCGCCCCGGCGGCCGTCCCCTCAAGGCCGATCTTGGCGCCGAGCTTCGCCAGCGCATCGATCGCCGCCTGGCGGTCGATCGCCATGCGCCCGCCGAGGAAATAGACCGGATCGAGCAGGCCCAGCGCGACATAACAATCCGTGATCGTCGGCCGGTCGCCGCCCTTGCCGTAGCAGATCGGCCCGGGATCGGCACCCGCACTTTCCGGGCCGACCTTCATGACGCCCTGGGCATCGATCCAGATCACCGATCCGCCGCCGGCACCGATGGCCCAGACATCGACCACGGGCATGATGATCGGCAGATCGCCAAGCTTGGTTTCCATGGCGGTGGCGGGCGCGCCATCCTCGATGATGGCCATGTCCGACGAGGTGCCGCCCATATCGATCGTAACCAGCTTTGGCAACGCCAGCCGGGCCGCCAGATCGGCGGCAGCGACCACCCCGGCGGCCGGCCCCGACAGCAACGTCTGGATCGGCTCGGCGCGTGCCGAAGTCACGGAAACCGTGCCGCCATTGGACGTGGTGACGAACAAAGGCGCGCGCGTACCCATTTCGTTCAACCGGTCCGTCAGACGGGCGAAGTAACGGTCCATCAGTGGCTGGACGAAGCAGTTCAGCGAGGTTACAAGCGCCCGCTCATACTCCCGCACCTCCGGCCACAGCTCGGCCGACGCGGTGACCAGAAGGTCCGGCGACAGGTCGCGCAGACGATTGGCGATCCTGATTTCCAGGTCCGGATGGGCATAGGAGTTCAGGATCAAGACGCCAACGGCATCCAAGTCGGCCTTGGCGATGTTCCCGGCCAGTGCCGCAAGATCCTCCGCGCTCGGTTCCGCCCGAACCGTGCCGTCCGGCCCCAACCTGGCATCGATCTCGAAGACATGGTCGCGGGCGATCAAGGGGACCGGCTTGGGGTACTTGTAGGAAAACGTGTTCGGCAAGCCACCGCGCGCCAACAGTATGGTGTCGCCAAAGCCTCTGGAGATCACGAGGCCGATCCTGGCGCCACGCCGTTGCACGACGGCGTTAAGCGCAATCGTGGTGCCGTGAACCAGCAAGGAGATCGCGTCGGGCTTAAGCTCGGCGGTGGTGAGCAAACCGTCCAGCCCGTCAGTGACGGAGGCGGACGGGTCCGAAGGGCTGCTGGGAACCTTGAAGTTCAAAAGCCTTTCGCCGTGCTCGTCGGCCAAGACAAAGTCGGTAAAGGTGCCGCCAACGTCGATACCGACCCGGCAATGTGCTGACACGGATTAGGACCCCTGGTGAAGTTTCGGATTGAGGGCGTCGCGCAGCCAGTCGCCGACCAGATTGATCGAGACGACCAGCAGCACGAGCCACAGGGCGGGAAACACGATCAGCCACCATTCGCCGGAATAAAGGTAGTTGTACCCGGTGCGAATCAGCGTGCCGAGCGACGGTTCGGTGGGTGGCAGGCCAAAGCCGAGGAACGACAAGGTCGCCTCGCCCATGACCGCGAAGGCGATGTCGAGCGTGGCGAGCACGAAGATCGGGTTCAAGACGTTGGGCAGCAATTGGCGGCGCATGATGGTCCACGGACCCCGCCCCGCCAGCTTGGCTGCCGCGACATAGTCCTTGTTCTTCTCCACCAGGACCGCGCCGCGCACGAGCCTGGCGAAATGGGGCCAATGGGACAAGCCCAGCGCCAGCACGACGATCGGCATGGCCAGTTCTGCCCGCGCCGAATTCGACAGCAGCGACTGCGAAATGCCGCCGATCAACAAGGCCAGCAGGATGGCCGGAAAGGTGAACTGGATGTCGGCGATGCGCATGATGACGCCGTCGACCCGGCGGCCGAAATAGCCGGCGATCAGGCCCAGCGCCGTGCCCAGAATGCTCGACGTAGCCACCGCAAGAAAGGCGACGGTCAGCGATGAGCGCATGCCGTAGAGCATCAACGACAGCATGTCGCCGCCCTGGCTGTCGGTGCCGAGCAGGAAGGGCGCGGTGCCATACTCTTCCCAGATCGGCGGCAGGTGGGAGTTGAACAGGTCGAGCGTCGCCAGATCGTACGGATCGGTGACGGCAATCAGCGGTGCGAACAGCGCTGAGAGGGTGAGCAAGAGGAAGATCACGGCACCGACGAGGGCTGTTTTGGATCGGCGAAAGCTGCGCACGAGGCGCGATCGCCAAAACCGTTGCCAGCCGCCAGGCGCACGGCGCGGCTTTTCGGCGACGGTGCGATCGACGGTCGACATCTAGGTGCTGCCCAGCGCGACCTTGACCCGCAGGCGCGGGTCGGCCACGGCGTACAGCATGTCGACGACGATATTGATCGCGGAGAAGAAGAAGGCCGCCAGCATCAGGAACGCCGCGATCACCGGCAGATCGGTGTTGCCCAGCGCCTGCAGGAAGAGAAGCCCCAGGCCCGGCCATTGAAACACGGCCTCCGCGACGATCGCGAAGGCGACCAGAAAGCCGAGTTGAATGCCGCTGACCGTGATGATCGGGATCAGCGTGTTGCGCAGCGCGTGCGACAGGTTGATCTTGCGCGGCGCCAGGCCTCGCGCGCGGGCGAAACGGACATAGTCCGTCTGTAGGACCTCCAGCATCTCCGCCCGCACCAGCCGTGCGATCAGGGCCACCTGGCTGATCGCCAGCGACAGGGCCGGCATGATCAGCGCCTTCAAGCCCGACCAGGTCAAAAACCCGGTGGACCACCAGCCGATATCGACCGTGTCGCCACGCCCGAAGGATGGCAGCCAGCCCAGATGAACGGAGAACAGAAAGATCAGCAGAATTCCGACGACGAAGGTTGGCAGGGAGACGCCGACGATCGACCCGACCATCAGCGCCGACGACACCCAGCTATCGCGATAGACAGCCGCGAAGACGCCGAGCGGGATGCCGATGGCAAGCGATAGGATCAGCGCTGAAAAGGCGAGTTCCATGGTCGCCGGGATGCGTTCCAGCAAAAGGTCGCCCACCGGGCGTTGCGCGGAATAGGAGATGCCGAACTCGCCCTGAATGGCGCCACCCAGAAAGGACAGGTAGCGGACGATCCAGGGTTCATCCAGCCGCAGCCTTTCGGCCAGGATCGCCCGGTCTTCCGGCGTCGCCTGAATGCCCAGAATGCTGGCGACCGGGTCGCCAACCAGCGACGTCAGCAGAAAAGCGAGAACGCTGACGACGAGGATGACCAGAACCGCGTGCAGGCTGCGCTGGACCAGTATGCTCAGCACGCACGCGCCTCTGGTCGTGGGGTCATGTCAACGTCTCGCGGGAGGCGTTACTCGCCGATCGTCACGTTCTGGAGGGTCAAGGTCGCATCGCCCCGTATCGGCGCATCGACATCATCCTGCATGCCCCAGGTGATCATCGGCTGATGCAGGTAGACCGCACTGATCGTGTCCCGCGCCGCCTCCATGCCCATGCGGTACAGCTCCTCGCGCCGCGCCTCGTCGAAGGTGACTGGCAATTCGCGCGCCACTTGGTCGACGGTCTCATTCGAATAGAGCGCCCAGTTGAAGAAGCCTTCATTGGCATCGGCGTCACGCGTCATCATGGTCGCGGTGAAGGTGTCCTGGCTGTCGAAGCTGTTGGCGCCGTTGCCGATCAGGTGAAAGCTGGAGGTCGGGCCGTTGACCAGCATGCGGGCAAACTCCGGCCAGACCATGCCGTTCACCCGAACCTCGATGCCGACACGGTCGAGCATGCCGGCCACCGCCCGGCAGATCTCTTCAGTGTTGACATAGCGTTCCAGCGGGCAGTTGAGCTGGGTGATGAAACCGTCCGGATAGCCGGCCTCGGCCAAAAGGGCACGGGCCGCGTCCGCGTCGTAACCCCAGGGCTGGTCGAGATCGGCCTGATAGCCGCCGAAGCCGGGCACGGACGGAATACCGACCACGCGGGCATCGCCGCGCATCACTCGGTCGACGATCAGGTCGCTGTCGACCGCATGGGCAATCGCCTGGCGCACGCGCACATCGCGGAACGGATTGTCCGTGATCGGCTCGCCATCATTGGTCCAGGTGTCCAGCGCCACATCGCGGGTACCGTCCATCTCAAGCTGCATGAACAGCAGTTGCGGTTCCTGTTCGACATGGAAGCCGTCTGTGTTCTCCAGCCTTTCGACATCCTGCAGCGGAAGATCGATGATCAGTTGAACCTCGCCGGACAGCAAGGCGGCAACGCGGGTCGGGCCGGACCCGATGGGCGAGTAGACGGCCTCGTCAACATTGCCGGGGAAGTCACCCCAATAGTCCTCGTTGCGGGCGAACGCGGTGCGCACGCTGGGGTCATGCTCGGTCAACGCCATCGGCCCGGTGCCGTTGGCGTTGCGTACGGTGAAGCCCTCCGCACCCTCCGCACCGAGATCGGGGATCTCCAGCGAATCATTGGCCTCCAGCCAGGCCCGCGACATGACGAACATCCGGCTCATCTTGCGCGGCAGAATCGGGTCGGGGTTGTTGGAGACCACGTCGACGGTCAGGTCATCGACGGCGGTTGCCTCCGCGACATCGCCGAACAGCGAGGTGTAAAACCGGCTGTCCTTCTGGCGCATGATCGAAAAGGCGACGTCCTCGGCTGTCAGCGGCTGGCCGTCATGAAAGGTCACGCCCTCGCGGATGTGGAAGCGCCAGGTGTTGTCGCCGAGATATTCCCAGCTGGTCGCGATGCTGGGCACCAGCTCCATGTCCAGCGACAGGCCGACCACGCTGTCATAGACCTGGCGGAAGATCGCCGTTGTGACGAAGTCGTTGGTCGCGTGCGGGTCCATGGTCAGTGCCGGCGTGGTCCCGGCAAAGCGCAGGGTCTCCGCGCTCGCGGGCGCCGCCATTGCCAAGGCAACGGCCGCCGCCGTGGCCATAATTGTGTGCTTAAGCATCGTCGAAGTCCCCCTTGCTATCGCCATCTGTCCCAGAACGGGCAAGCGCGTTACTGCCGCGCTTTTCGGGCCCTGTACGGGAATGTTCCCATCGTTCTATCATTTGATCAAGCCGCTTTACGCCCTGCGTCGGGTAAGACATCATTGAGGGGTATCCGATTGGGGACGCGGGTCCGCCTGAAGCACCGGGCGACCCGTTTGCCAGAGACGGGGAGGTCGAGCACATGTCCATCATCGTTCTCAGAAACGCGCTGCTATTCGACGGGCGGTCGGACGATCTGCGAGACGACGTCGACATTGTGGTGGAGGACAACCGCGTTCGCGACGTCGTCGACGGGCGGGCGTCGGTTGGCAACGCGACCGAGATCGACGTCAAGGGTCGGACGGTGCTGCCCGGCCTGATCGACGCGCATGTGCACGTCTTTGCCGTGCATCTGAACGCGCGCAGGACCAAGGACTATCCGCTGACCTATCTGACGGTGCTGGCGCTGCCCAGGATCAAGGCCATGCTGGACCGGGGGTTCACCACCGTGCGCGATGTCGCCGGCGGGGATTTCGGCATCAAGGACGCGCTGGCGCGGAACCTGATCCCTGGCCCCCGCGCCTTTGTCGGCGGCCCCGGCCTGACCCAGACAGGCGGCCATGGCGACCACCGCAGTCGGACCGACAGCAGCGACGATCTGTGCGGATGCGCCAATGGCTTGGATTTCACCCGCCGCCTGGTCGACGGCCCCGACCAGATGCGCCTGGCGGTCCGCGACGAGCTGCGCAAGGGTGCCGATCACATCAAGGTCATGGCCAGCGGCGGCGTCGGTTCACCCCATGACGCGATCGATGACTGCCAGTTTTCGGAGGACGAGCTGCGGATCGCTGCGGAGGAAACGGCGCTGCGCGGCACGTACGTCGCGGCCCACACCTATGGCAGCAAGGCCGTGCAGCGTGCGGTCGGCAGCGGTATTCGCACGGTCGAACACTGCAACCTGATCGACGAGAAAACCGCCATCTTCGTGCGCGACCACAACGCCTTCGTCGTGCCGACCATGGTCTGTTACGAGGTTACCGAACGTCACGGCGACGATATGGGCCTGTCGCCCGTCGTGATGGAGAAGCTGCGTTACGTCATCGAGGGCGGTTTGAAGATGCTGGAATACTGCGCCCGGTCCGGCACCAAAATGGGCTTCGGCAGCGACCTGATGGGCGAGATGGAGTTTGCCCAGGCGCACGAGTTCGTCATCCGCGCGCAGGTACAAAAGCCTATTGACGTGCTGCGCTCGGCCACCTCGATCAACGCGGAAATCCTGAACCGGAGCGGCGAGCTTGGCTGCGTCGCCCCCGGCGCGCTGGCCGACATGGTGGTTGTCGACGGCAACCCGCTGGACGACATAGCCCTGTTGGACGGCCAGGGCGAGAACCTGTCCGTGATCATGCAGGACGGGCGGCTTTACAAAAACCGGCTGCCGGCGCGGGAGGTCTCGACCGCGACAAGCGCGCCCGCTTCCGCGGCCCACTGATCCAGCCGCCGGCCGAAGATGGATCGACCGGCCGCGCCGCTTTTGGACCTTCGCGCCCTGACCGTGCGGCTGGGGCGTTCGGAACGATCGCCCTCGGTACTCGACCAGATAACGCTGTCGCTCCAGGCCGGCGAGATCATGGGCCTGGTCGGCGAATCGGGCGCCGGCAAATCCATAACGGGGGCGGCGATCATCGACCTTTTGGAGGCGCCGCTGACCAAGACGGGCGGCGAGATCTGGCTGAACGGCGAGCGCATCGACGATCTGCCGGAAAGCGCGAAACGCAAACTGCGCGGCGCCAAGATCGGTATGATTTTCCAGGACCCGGCAACCTCGTTGAACCCCGTACTGACGATCGGCCACCAGTTGACCGAAACCATCCGCCAGCATGCCGACCTGGACCATCGGCAGGCGCACGACAGGGCAGTCGATCTCCTTTCCGATGTCGGCATCCCGTCGCCGGCGGAGCGGCTTGGCAGCTATCCTCATGAGTTTTCCGGCGGCATGCGCCAGCGGGTGGTCATCGCACTGGCCTTGTCGGGCAACCCCGACCTGATCATCGCCGATGAACCGACGACAGCGCTCGATGTCTCCATCCAGGCGCAAATCATCTCGCTGTTAAAGGACGTGGCGGCCGAGCGAGGTGCCGGTGTGCTGTTGATCACCCATGATCTGGGCGTGATCGCGGAGATTGCCGACCGGGTCGCTGTGATGTATGCCGGCCGCATCGTTGAAATCGCGCCAATGGCCGATATCCTGGATGCGCCCCGACACCCCTATACCAAGGCGTTGATGCGCTCGATCCCACTGGTCGGCGACCGGCGAGAGCGGCTGCCGCAGATCCAGGGCGCCATGCCCCGCGTGGGCGCAAGGCCGCCGGGCTGCGCCTTCCACCCGCGCTGTCCGAGCCGCCTGGACCAGTGCGATTACGACCGCCCCGATCTCGAAACCAAAGATGGCGTGCGGGTCGCCTGCTGGGCGGTCTAGGATTTTGACGTCAATGACCGTCCCCCAAGCCGCTTCCGACGTCGGAACCGACAGCCATGTCGTCGTTAGCGGGCTGGTGCGCACCTTCGATGCGTCGCAGCCCTGGCTGGTGCGCGTAATCGGCCGGCAGGGTCGTCGGATTGTGCGCGCGGTCGACGATCTCAGCTTTTCGATCGCGCGGGGCAAGACGCTGGGGCTGGTCGGCGAGTCCGGCTGCGGCAAGTCGACCGTCGCGCGCTGTCTTGCCGGCTTGCTGACGCCGGACGCGGGATCGATTCGCATCTCCGGCGCAACCGCTGACGGCAAGCCAGCGCGGGGCGAAATCCAGATGGTGTTTCAGGACCCCTATTCCAGCCTGAACCCGCGTTGGCGGGTGCGCGAGGCGGTTGGCGATTCCCTGCTCGCTTTCGGGCTGGCGAGCAACCGGTCGCAGATGAGCGAACAGGTCGCCAAGCTGCTGATCGATGTCGGGTTGGCGCCGGAAGACGGCGCGCGCTACCCGCACGAATTCTCAGGCGGCCAGCGGCAACGTGTTGCCATCGCGCGCGCGATCGCATCGGAACCGTCAATCCTGATCGCCGACGAGCCGACCTCGGCGCTGGACGTATCGGTACAGGCGCAGATCTTGAATCTGCTGCGCGACTTGCAAGCCGCGCGCGGCCTGACCTGCTTGTTCATCAGCCACGATCTCGGCGTGGTCGATCACATGGCCGATACGGTCGGCGTCATGTATCTGGGGCGGCTGGTCGAGCTGCGCGCCAAGGAAGACCTGTTCGAACGGCCGCTGCACCCGTACACGCGCATGCTGATCGAAACCGCGCCGCGCCTGCGACGGTCGAACCAGCAAAGGTCCGCGGTCCGCGGCGAGGTGCCGAGCCCCTTGGCGCCGCCACCCGGCTGCGCCTTTCACCCGCGCTGCCCGCACGCGAACGACCGCTGTCGCCGCGAGAGACCTGAACCGATCACCCTGCCGGACGGCGGCAATGTCGCCTGTCACGCGGTGGAGGAGGGGCGGTTGGACTAACCGCGCCCCAGCTGTCTCGATTCCGCCCGCCGGTCGGCAATCATGCCGAGCGGCAGCAGGAGCTGCGGTATCAGCCTTGCCAAGGCCTGGGCCTTGATCGGCTTCGGCGCGACCATGGGCAGGGGGAGGGCTTGTTCGTCGCCATCGACGGCGAAACGCGCGAGCGCGCGGCCCAGCAGGGTGGTCAGGACGATGCCCCGGCCATTGCAAGCGATCGGCGCCAGCCAGCCGGGCGCGGGCTGGAATAGCCGTGGCAGGAAATCACCCGTCAGGGTCGCGCGGGCGCGCCAGACATGGTCCATGCAATCGAGCGAAAGCTGCGGGAACGTCGCGTTCAGCCGCTGGACGGCCCGGCGGGGCACGCGCGTCGCCCCGGCGGCCTGACTGATCGGCGCCATGCCGCCGATGACGATGCGATGATCGGCGGTCCAACGGACGGCGAACAGGTTGTTGCGCGTGTCCGATAAGGATTCGCGACCGGGCAACAGGTCCGCGCGCACCGCCTCCGGCAAGACCGGCGTCGCCATCTGATAGACGATCAACGGCACCGTAGACCGACGGACCTTCGCCCCGCCTCGCAGGTCCGGCATTTGGGCGTTGGTCGCCTGGATCACGCGGGGGGCGCGGATGGTTGCCGCATCCGTTTCGATCAGCCATTGACCCTTGTCGCGGCGGATTGATTTCGCCGGCGACCGCTCGTGGATCTGCGCGCCCACCGTGGACGCTGCCCGAGCCAACCCGCGCGCATACGCCAACGGGTTCAGATGACCACCCGTCGAATCGAACATCGCGCCGTGAAACCGCTGGCTGCCAATGCGGTCGCGCGCCTCGTCCGCCTCCAGCCAGGTCACGCTGGCCTCCGCCGTTTGCCAATCCTCCATACGCGCCCGCAGATTCGGGACCAGGGACGCGGCATGGGCCGGGTGCAGCCAGCCGGACGGAAACGCGTCGCAGGCGATATGGTGCTTGGCGATCAGGTCGAAGACATGGCGCGCGCCGCCCGCGACCAGGGACACCAGATGCTTGCCCCGCGCGCCCAGGGTGGCGATCGCCTGGGACGGGCCAACCCGTGGCAGGCTGGGCACGACCAGCCCGCCATTCCGGCCGGACGCGCCATCACCGATAGAGCCTGCCTCGACCAGGATGGTGCTCAGCCCGGCTTCGGCCGCGTGCAGCGCGGTCGACAGCCCCAGAAAGCCGCCGCCGATGATCGCCAGATCTGCCGTGATGTCGCCGGTTGCCGCCGGTGCCTCGAAGCGCTCCTTTGCGGTCGCATGCCAAAGACTGGCGGCGATGTGGTCCGGTCCGGCGGTCACGGCGGGCCGCTCTGACCAACCGTCGACTGGCAGCCATGTCGACGCTGGCGGCAAAAGCGCTGGTCGGCGGACCCGGCGTCCCTATAGGATCGCCCGACCTTCCTGAACCGCCTCCGACACGTCGAACCATGCCCCACCAAGCCGCCACCAACCGTGCCTTTGACGACAATCTGCTGGACGAGGTCCGCGCCCGGTTCCTGCATGTCGAGCATTGCCCGATCATCGATGAATCGCGCGTGTTTCTGGAAAGCGGCGGCGGCTCGCTCAAGCTGAAAACGGCGATCGAGGCCTCGGCGGATGTTTCCGGCCTGCCGGATCAGGAGGGGCGCGACAATGACGCCTCGCGCTTTTTGTCCTCGGTCATCAACAAGGGGCGCGAGGATCTGCGCCTGCTGTTCGGCTGCGGCGACGCCGGCCAGGTGGTGTCGGGCGAGACTGGGACGGAGCTTTTGTACAAGTTCATCCGCGCCGTCGCCCTGACCGCGCCGCCGGGACCGGTGGTGTCCTGCAATCTGGAACATCCGGCAACCTTCGACGCCGCGCGCCAATGGGCGGACTATACGGGGCGCGCCTGGAACGAGGTCGAGTTCGATGCCCTTTCCGGCACGGTCCAGCCGGAGGATTATGCCCGTACGGTGACACCGGACACGCGCATCGCGACCGTGATCCATACCAGCCAACTGACCGGCTTTCGAGTCGATCTCGTCGGCATCGTGAAGGCGATACGGGCGATTGCGCCGGAGTGTTTCGTGATCGTCGACGGCATTCAGCAGGCGCCGCATGGCGATATCGACGTGCTCGCGTACGGCGCGGATGCGTATGTGTTTTCGCCCTACAAGGCGTTTTCGCGGCTGGCCGTGGGATTCGGCTGGGTCGGCGACCGGCTGTCGGACGTGCGCCACGACCACATGCTGTCTAAGAGCCCCAGGCTGTGGGAGTTGGGCTCGCGCGATCCCGGCATCTATGCGGCGCAGACTGCCGTGACGGACTATCTGGCCTGGCTCGGTGGCCGGCATGTCGATGGTGATGATCGGGGCGACCTTGTCAGCGCCGGCGCGGCGGCGATGGCTGGTCAGGAACGGGCGCTGGTCTCCCTGCTGCTTGATGGCGAGGACGGGCGGCCCGGCCTTTTCGACATTCCCGGCATCGCGGTCATCGGCCCCCGCGCACTCGATGAGCGGGCCGGCATCGTCTCGTTCACCTTGCGCGGCGTGCCCTCGCCAGAGATCGTGCGCCTGCTGGCGGCGCGCGGCATTCGCGTGCACGCCCGCATCGACGATGGCTATTCGGGTCACATCCTGGCGGCACTGGATTTGCCGGACTGCGTCCGCGTGGCACTCTGCCACTACAACACCGCCGACGAGATTCGCCGCCTGCTGACCGAGATGGCGAGCCTGTCGCAAGACCTGGCCGGCTGACGCCAGACGGTCAGGCACGGGTGCCCAGGCCGGTCGCAGCGTCGATAGTGATGCCATAGTCTGACTGCGCGCCGGCAACCGAGACGGCGCCTGCGGCAACGTCTGCCGCAACGGCCTCGACCGACCGCAGTTTGGGATCACCGTAGCCGCCGCCGCCCGCCTCGCGGATGGTCAGCGTGTCGCCTTGAGCCAGGGTGTGTCGCCCCTTCGGCGGGATGGCGGTGCCATTGATGGCAAATTCGCGCGCGGCCCCAGGGGCGCCGCCAAGGAAACCCCGCGCCGGGAACTTGGTGCGCAGACCGAAGATCGAGACATCGACGGGCATGCCTGACTGGTTGACGAGCGCGGCCTCCTGCCCTGTACCGCCGCGAAACTGGCCCGGTCCGCCCGTATCCGGCAGCATGCGGCGATAGAGAACGCGCATGCCGGTCTCCCGTTCCCACACCTCCGAAGGTACGACGGCGTTGTTGGTGGGGAACGGCACGGCGGCGCGGCCGTCATGCCCGTCCATGGCACCGAGGCCACCAGCGAGGAAGTATTGCGTCGCCATCTCCCTACCGTCCGACCGTCGAGCCGTGACCAGCATCAGGGTGGCCATGCCGCTGTCCGCCTGCACCCGGCCGGGCAGCACATCGGCCAGGCAGCTCATGACCAGCGGCACGATGAACCAGCCGACCGTGTGACGCCCGCCCGTAGGCGACGGCTTGGTCGCGGCCAGGATGCATCCTTCTGGCGCGCTGATCGAGATGGGCTGCAGCGTGCCGTCATTGTTCGGGATCGACGGGGTCGTCAGGCACTTCACGGCATAGCTGGCGAACGAGCGCGTGTAGCAAAACGGCACGTTGATCGCGACCGGAGCCGACGGCCCCGTGCCCGCGAAATCCAGTGCGATGCGATCGCCCTTGACCGTGACGGAACAGGCCAGATCCAGGGCCTCCGTCACGCTCTCGATCGCCATCTCGCGGCGGTAGGTGCCGTCCGGGATCGCCGCCAGCTCGCGCCGCATCGCGCCTTCTGACTGGGCAATGATGGCGTCGGCCAAGGGCTGCAACTCGTCAATGCCGTATTCGTCCATGAACTCGCCGACCAGCCGGGCGCCTACTTCCGTGCCGGCGACGTTGGCGTCGATGTCGCCGAACACCTCGTCGACCACGCGCACATTGCTGGCCAGAATGTCGCGCAGCAACGGGTTGAACGTACCACCCTCGACCAGCTTGCAGACCGGCAAGATGAGCCCCTCGTGGTACAGGTCCGGATTGCCGATCGCGAGGCCCGCCCCACCGATGTCCGGCAGGTGGGTGATGGTCATGACAAACCCGACCACCTTCCCGTCGCGAAACACCGGCCGCGCGACGCAAATGTCGGGCGTGTGCCCCGTGCCCAGCCAGGGATCGTTGGTCACCAGCACGTCGCCCGGTCTCAGGCTTTCGATCGGATAGCGCGCCAGCATGTGGCGCATGGTCAGGGGCGCGGTGCCGATGAAGGCCGGCATGCTGAGGCTGGCTTGGGCGATCGAACGGCCCTTGGCGTCGAACATGACGCAGGCCAGGTCCCAAGCCTCGCGCACGCCGACTGAAAACGCCGTGCGAACGATCGCGGTCAGGATCTCGTCGGTGATCGCAATCAGGCGATCCCACATGATGCCCAGGCTGACGGCGTCGACCGGCGCCTTGCTCATGCGGCCAGTGTTCCTTCGGCGGCGGCGATGGACGCGATCAGATTGCCGTGGCCGTCGATCTCAACCCGATCGCCGACACCGATCACGCAGGTGGATTCCCGCTCTTCCACCAGGGCCGGCCCGGCAAAGCTGTCGCCCGGTTTCAGCGCGAGACGGTCATAAACCGGCGTTTCGACAAAGCCGCCGGCATCGGGGAAATACGCCGCCCGCACCCCCTTGCGGGCCTGATCGGCCGCACCGCGGTCGAACGCGAAATCCGTGCTGTCGGTCGGGCGCGGCCCACTGACCGTCGCCTTCCAGGCAACGATGTCGATCGGCCGTTCGGGAAAGGATTTGGAAAACACACCCTCGTAAGCGTCGGCAAACAGGCGCGGCAGCGCCTCGATCAGCGCGGCACCGGCGAGGTCCGCCGGCATCGTCACCTCGATATCGTACCCCTGCCCCCGATAGCGCATGTCAAGCGCGCGCACGACGGTCAGGTCGGTGCGCCGTACGTCCGTGCCACTGAACGCGTCCGCCGCCTCGTCGACCAGCTTGGCGAAACCCTGGTCGATCGCTGCCGGTTGCAAGGCTTCCAACTCGACCAGGTCCGACCGCAGCACCTCGAACGACAGGGGACTGATCAGCATGCCGATGGCCGAGGCGACTCCGGCGCCGGCCGGGAACACCACGCGCGGCACCAACAGCTTGTGCGCTACGCGCAGCGCGTGGATGGGACCGGAGCCACCGAACGCCACCATGGTCGAGCGGCGATAGTCGAAGCCGCGCTCGGATGCGTGATTGCGAAAGGCGCGCGCGACATCCTCGTTGATCGTCTCGTGAATGCCCCAAGCCGCGCGCAGAGCGTCGACATCCAGCGGGGCGGCGATCTCTCTGCCGATGGCCTCGGTCGCCGCTCCGCCGTCCAGCACCATCTCGCCGCCGAGGAAGAAATCCGCGCTGAGATAGCCGAGCGAGAGATTGGCGTCGGTCAAGGTCGGTGCCGAACCGCCAAGCCCGTAGCAGACCGGGCCCGGGTCGGCTCCGGCACTGCGTGGGCCGACCTTGACCACTCCGCGCGCGTCGATCTCCGCCAGGCTGCCGCCGCCGGCGCCGATCTCGATCAGGTCGATCACCGGGATCTTGGCCGGCAGGCCGCTGCCAAGCTTGAATTCGTGGACCCGCGCGACCTCCATCTCATAACGGTGCAAGGGCGTCATATCGCGTACCAGTGCGCCCTTCGCCGTGGTGCCGCCCATGTCGTAGGCCAGCAGGTCCGCGATACCCGACGTTTCGCCCAGTCGGGCCGCGAAGTGCACGCCGGCGGCCGGCCCCGATTCCAGCAGGCGGACCGGATAGCGCCGCGCAGTCGCCACAGTCACGGTGCCGCCGCTGGAGGTCATGATGAACAGGCCGCCGGCAAAGCCCAGCTCGCCCAGGCCCGCCTCTAGCCGGTCCAGATAGCGGCTCAGCATCGGCTGGGTGAACGCGTTCATCGTCGTCGTCGTCCAGCGCTCGTACTCGCGCATGAATGGGAAGATGTCGGCCGACCGGCTGATGGAGACGTCGGGCAGAACCTCGGCGACGATCGCGGCGACGTCCCGTTCGTGGGTATCGTCGACGTACGCGTTCAACAGACATACCGCGACCGCCTCGATCTCTCGCACTTGAGCAAGACGTTGAAGCCTCTCGCGAACCTGGCCGCGGTCCAACGCTTCGACGACCTCGCCCGACGGCCCGATCCGTTCCGACACCTCAATCCGCATGGCGCGTTCGATCAGCGGCTCGGGGTAGCTGATGCGCAGATCGTACATGTCGTATCGCCGCTCCTTGGCGATATCGAGCACGTCCGCGAAACCTTCGGTGCAGATCATGGCGGTCTTCGCGCCGCGCCGTTCGATCAGCGCATTGGTTACCAGCGTCGTGCCATGCACGATCGTCCCGACCTCGCCGATCTCGGTCCCGGCCTTTTGCATCAGAACGGGCAGGCCAGCGATCACGGCCGCCGACGGCTCGTGCGGCGTCGTCAGCTGCTTGTGCACGACCAGCCGGCCGGAGCGCGGGTCAAGGGCGGCAAAATCGGTGAACGTACCCCCGATATCGATGCCGACCCGCCAGTCCATGGGGTCAGGCCTCCGCGCGCTTCAGGGCGGTTACCTCAATTTCCACCTTCATCGCCTCTTCGGCGAAGCCGCAGATGATGGTCGTATTGGTCGGCCTCGGCTCGGAAAATGTCTCGCCAAGCACCAGGGAGACCGGCTCGACATAGCTGCGATCGGCCAGGAAGACACGGACCCGAACGATGTCCGCCATGCCGGCGTCCGCCTGGGCCAGCGCATCGCCGATCGTCTGGAGACACTGCCGTGCCTGCTCAGCCGGGTCGTCGGAGATGCTGTGGTCCGCGAAGTTGTAGCCGGCGGTGCCGGAGATGAAGATCCACTCACCGTCGACGACCGCCCGGCTGTAGCCGGCCATCTTCTCGAACTTTGACCCGCTGGTGATGGCGTAGCGCGACATGGGTTTCCTCTGGCTGGTTTTGGTCGGGGCTTAAGCAGTCTCGCCATCGATCAGGGCGACGAGCATGTCGTAGGTGGCGCCCGTGTCGCCCCGGATCGCCGTTGCGGCGGCCGCTGCGTCCTGACGCTCGAACGCGGCGATCAGATCAAGATGATGGGCAGCACCATTGTCGAACTCCGCCGTGCCGATACGCGCCTCCAAGGCGCGGGACAGCATGCGCAGATAGGGCCCGAACCGGAGCCACAGCAACCCGATCAACTGGGTCAGGACTTCCGATCCCGAGGCGCCATAGATCAGGAAATGGAACTCGCGGTTACAGCGCAGCAGCGCCTCGACTCCATCGTCCCGGCTGATCTCCTGATGGGCTGAGCAGGCCTGCTTCACGTTGCGCAGCAAATCGCCCTTGACGAACGGCACCGCGCGCTCGACCGCCAGGACTTCCAACGCGTAACGGGCATCGAACAGTTGATCCAGGCGCTCGCGCGAAACGGTAGGCACCCGGCAGGAACCACCCGCCGTCAACTCGAGGGCGCTTTCCGCCGCCAACCGGCGCAGCGCCTCGCGCACAGGCATGTGGCTGGTACCGAAGGACCGCGCCAAAGCGTCCAGGGTCAGAACCTGCCCGGGTTCAAAACGGCCGACGATCAAGGCGTCGTTCAACGCGCGATAGACCACGTCCTGCACCGTCGACCGTCCGCGCACGGGTTCGAACGGAAAAGGCGTGCTGGTTTTGGTTGAACTCGAAATGGTCGCGACCCCGGATCGAAGATGACGAAACATCGTTGATCAAACGATCACACAATGCAATCCTTCGATTGCGAGACGGCGAATGCTCGGCGGGTGTCCAGCGCTTGGACCCAAGCGCCGCCGGCAAAGAAACACATCGCGAATGTGTCGTGCAACGCCGTCGGAGCCGCGCTGTCATGGGGGCTGCCAAACCGGCGATGCTAAGTGTTCGCGATTTGCACAAGCGCTTTGGCGAGCTGCGCGCGGTCGACGGTGTCTCCTTCGAGCTGGCGAAGGGTGGCATCACCGGGCTGATCGGCCCCAACGGCGCCGGCAAGACGACCCTGTTCAACACGCTGTGCGGCACGATCCAGGCCGATGGTGGCGAGGTCGAGTTGGACGGCACCAGGCTGGACCGGTTGCCCGCGCACCGGATCTTGCATGCGGGCCTGGCCCGCACATTTCAGATCCCTCGGCCGTTTCCCGAAATGACGGTTCTGGAAAACGTCATGATCGCCCCGCTGAACCAGCCGGGCGAGACATTCTGGAACGCCTGGTTCCGGCGCGGCGCCGTCGCTTCGGCCGAGAGACGGATCCGCGAACGGGCAATGGAGGTGCTGGAGTTTACCACACTGGCGCATCTCGCCGGTGAACCCGCCAGGTCACTGTCCGGCAATGCCCGTATTGACGGTTTCCTCGCCGGCGGGCGCCAGCAGAACATCGGATCGATACC
>JBCBSH010000076.1:0-18656 GCA_039819285.1 Pseudomonadota bacterium | reverse complement strand
GACGACGCCAACATCGTGGTCGATATCGGCCGGGCGACCGATGCGCTAAAGCAGGAACTGTCGGCAATCAACTATACGAACCTGGACGATGTTCCGGAGATGGCCGGCCACAACACGACGACCGAGTTTTTGGCGCGTCATATCTTCGACCGTATGGCCACGCGGGCACGGGCCGGAACCCTGGGCGCCCCGAGCGATGCGATTGCCGCGATTAAGGTCACGCTGCACGAAAGCCATGTCGCGTGGGCGGCCTACGAGGCGGCGCTCTAAGGGCCGCCTTCCATGCCGCCGATCGCCTGGCTGCAGCCCGGCCCGTTGGACACACGGACGGGCGGTTTCATCTATAATCGCCGAATCATGGCGGCGATGGATCAGGACGTACGGCTTGTCGAGTTGGGCGGCGGCTTTCCCTTGCCTTCGCCGGCGGAGCGGCAGGACGCCGCCAGACGGCTGGCCGATCTGCCCGACGGCACGGTTTCGGTCATCGACGGTTTGGCACTGGGTGTCATGGCCGACGAGGCAACGGCCGAAGCCAGACGTGTGCGCCTGATCGGGCTGGTCCATCATCCGCTGGCCCTTGAAACCGGCCTTTCCGCGGAACAGGCGCGGGCCTTCGCTGACAACGAAAGGCGCGCCCTGGCCCAGGTTCGGCACGTGATCGTCACCAGCGAGGCCACCGCCGCCAGCCTGGCCGAGTACGGGGTTTCCAGCGACAGGGTCGACGTCGTGACGCCGGGCACCGATCCCGCGCCTCTGCAGGACAGCCAGGATGACGGGCCGATCCGGTTGCTGTGCGTCGCAACGCTGACGCCGCGCAAGGGTCACGCCGTGCTGATGTCCGCCCTCGCGCAGCTAACCGATCTGGACTGGGTGCTCGACTGCTACGGCAGTCTCGACCGCGACCCCTCCTGCGCGGCAGATGTGCGCCGCCAAATCGAGCGGTTGGGTCTTGCCGACCGTGTTCACCTCCACGGTGAACGCGATCCAGGCGATCTCTCCAAAGCTTACGCGGCAGCGGGCGCGATGGTTCTGCCGTCATATCACGAAGGGTACGGCATGGCTTTGGCCGAGGCGTTGGCCCGCGGCCTGCCCATCGTCAGCACCACGGCCGGCGCAATCCCAGACACCGTTCCATCAGGCGCGGGGTTGCTGGTGCCACCAGGTGACAGTGACAGCCTCGCGGGCGCGCTGCGGAAGGTTGTCGGCGACCCGGTCGTGCGCCGGGGACTGTCGGAAGGGGCCGCCAAGGCGCGCGCAACCCTTCCGACTTGGCCGGCGCAGGCCGCCCGCTTCAGCGATATCCTGCGGCGGATCGCGGCATGAGCTTTACCGCCGAATGGCTTGCCTTGCGCGAGCCTTACGACACGCAGAGCCGTAGCCGCGCCCTGGTCGACCATCTGGCGTCGGTCACCGCGTTCCGTTCCTCTTTGACGATCCTGGATCTGGGATCGGGCACCGGATCGATGATGCGACATCTGGCGCCGCATCTTCGGCCGCCGCAGCATTGGCTGTTGGCCGATCACGATGCCAGCCTGCTGGCGCTGGCGGAACCGCCCGGCTTGGCTGTCACGGCGGAGACCCGCGTCGTCGATCTGGTATTGGACCTCGGTGAGCTGCCGTGGGAGACCGTGGACCTTGTGACCGCGTCAGCGTTGCTCGATCTGGTATCGGCGCACTGGCTGGACCAGCTTTTCGAACGCTGCCTCTCCGCGAATGCCGGCCTATATGCGGCACTCAACTACGACGGCCGGATCGGCTGGGCGCCCGCGCACGCGGACGACGGGTGGATCACGGGCTGCTTCAACCGGCATCAAACGACCGACAAAGGCTTCGGGCCAGCGCTTGGGCCCGCTTGCGCGGAACGGGCCGCCGAGCAATACCGCCATGCGACCTGGCTGGTGGAGACCGCGCCCAGCGATTGGCGATTGACACCCGCCGACACCGACATCCAGCGCGCGCTGATCGACGGCATCGCCGGGGCGACCATGGCTATCGAAGGCGATCAATCATCACGGATCACGGAGTGGCAAACATGGCGACTGGAGGCAGTCGCCGACGGGCGCTCGCATCTAACCATGGGCCACACTGACGTACTGGCCCTGCCGACCGAGTTGGACGGATGAGCGGTTTCAGCCCATCGATGGCGGCTCGGCTGGCCATCAGTGCCGTGCTTTTGGGCGTGGCCTGGGTCGTCGTCGGCGGCAATGAGATCCTGGTGCGGTTCGCAAACGTCGACGCCACGTGGCTGGCGATTGCGATCGCGTTATCCGTGCCACAGATCCTGTTGTCCGCCTGGCGCTGGCGCTTCACGGCGGCCAGGCTCGGTGCTCATCTCGACAAGACCGAGGCGGTCGGCGAGTACTATGTCTCAACTTTCGTCAACCAGGTTGTGCCGGGGGGCGTCACAGGCGACGTCTTGAGGGCGTGGCGGCATGTGCGCCGCACGCCGGCCGAGATCGTGCCCTGGGGCCGCATCGCGCGCGCGGTGCTGTTCGAGCGCGCGGCCGGCCAGATCGTGCTGCTGGCCGTTATGGCGATCGGACTGGCGCTCTGGCCGTCGCTTCTGGGCATCGCCCCGCCAAGCTGGATGGCACCCGCAATCGGTTTCTTGATCGGCGGCGGCGCACTTGTGCTGGCCGTCGGCCAGGTCGTGCGTCGCTTGCGCCGCAGTGGCGGCGAAACCGCCGTCAGCCGGTTTATCGCCGACGCACGCGCAGCGCTCTTCAATCTGCGCGTTCTGCCGGCACAGATGGGTGTCTCAGTGCTGATCGTCGGGACATATCTGCTGACCTATTGGTGCGCCGGACGGGCGCTCGACATCGACCTGCCACTCGTCGTCATCCTGACGGTCGTGCCGGCCGTGCTGATGGCCATGCTGTTGCCGGTTTCGATCGCCGGCTGGGGACTTCGGGAAATGGCTGCCGCGGCCTTATGGCCACTCGCCGGCATGTCGGCAGCCGACGGTGTTGCGGTTGCGACCCTTTACGGCGTCGTCGTGCTGGTCGGCAGCCTACCCGGCGCCTTTCTCGTTCGCCGCACCCGAAAGGTCGAACTCGAAAAGCACGTCCTGGCCCATGGCGACGGTGCGGCAGGGCGGCCGCAGGGCGTCGGCCATCCGACGCACGGCGGGCCAGGATAGGCCCGGCAGGCCGCCGCCGACGA
The DNA here is from genome assembly GCA_039819285.1 of Pseudomonadota bacterium. GTDB lineage: Bacteria > Pseudomonadota > Alphaproteobacteria > DSM-16000 > Inquilinaceae > JANQGH01. The sequence continues at coordinate 15,494 of JBCBSH010000076.1, read as the reverse complement.
TCACCGGTGCGACAGTGATCTGCAGCCGGTCAAGCAGCCCGGCCGCCAGAAACAGACTGACGGTTCGCCCGCCGCCTTCGACGAAAAGGCTGCCAAGGCCGCGTTGGCGAAGATGGGCCGCGGCCGCTCGCGCGAAATCCTCCGGTGGATCACCGGACTGTAGCGTCTCCCGCGTCAACCAGAGGGTTTCCGCTGCCTCATCGCAAAAGATGGTGGCCGATTTTTCCGCCACCCCTCCGGGATCGAACAGGACACGCACAGGATTTGGGCCATCGACCCTGCGGACCGTGAGCTTCGGATCGTCCTTGATCACCGTGCCCACCCCGACGATGACAGCATCGGCCAAGGCGCGCATGCGATGCAGATGGTCGAGGTTTTCCTGCCCGGTGACGTAGTAGCTGTCGCCGGTCGTTGTCGCGATATGTCCGTCGATGCTTTGGCCCAGGTGCCCAAAGATCATAGGGCTGCTGGCAAACGCGGCGTAAAGCCCATGCCAGTCGCCCAGCTGGTCCTCGGCTGCTGTCGGCCGTCCCGCCCGGCGCTTGGCGGCCTGGTCCAACAGAGCGTTCCAGACCGCATCACGGCTCATCGGCGACCAGCCTGGCGTGAAGATCACCAAACCGTGCCTGGCGCGGCTGGCTCACCAGCCACGCGCCCGCCTCTTCCGGTGTCCAATCACGGCCGGCGACAGGCTTCACGCTTTCGCCAATGGTGGCGCGATAGCGATAGGGTCCCAGCGTCGCCAACCGATCGATGCACGCAAGGGCCACATCGATCGCGGCGGGAATGTACTCGAAGGACACATGCTCGATCGGCTGGCTCAGGCCGACGAGAACCGACGCCTCGCCGCCTTCGACGTCGATCTTGCAAAAGCGCGGGACGCCAAACCGGTCGATCAGCGCATCGAGCGTCGTTTGCTCAACGGTCACCTGGTCGTCCCATGACACCTTTGCAAAGCCAGCACTTTTGCCAACGGCCCCCATCCACGTTGCGCTGGTCGTACTGACGGTCGGGGTGCGGCGGCTGATGTTGAGCACGGTTTCGCCGCACTCCTCGCCGACGGCAACGTCAAGCAGGGTGACGTTGGAGAGACGCGCCATCCTGCGTCGCAGGTAGGCGGCGAACAAGGGCTGCGGCTCGACGGCGACGACCTTTGCCCCGAGCCTGGCGAGCGCGCTGGTGCGGTTGCCGATATGGGCGCCAATGTCAAAGCAGAGATCGTCTGGCTGAACGATCGGACCGTACAGCTTCGCAATCCGCCGCGCGCGGCCCGGTATCAGCCGATACATGGCGATCGACCGCGCCAGCCCGAGGCGGCTTTGCCAGCCAGCCTGAAAGCCGTCGTCCTTCGCCATGGCCACGGGTATTTCCCCTATTGGCGGATCGCCTCGAACGCGATGGTCACATCGACATCATCGCCGACCCAGCCATTGTCGATGGCATAGGTCATGCCGAAATCGCTCCGCTGAATGGTCGTGGTGATCGTCACGCCAAGAACGTAGTTCGGCTCCGGCCCCGTGGTCGCAAACGGATAGGGTCCGGCGCCGACCAGTTCGACGTCCAACGTCACCGGCTGGGTCACACCGCGAATGGTCAGGTCTCCCGTTACCCGTCCTCTGTTACCGTCGATCGGTGTTGCGGTCCGGGCCACAAAGCTGATCGCCGCGTTGGTGCTGGCATTCAGGAAGTCGCTGCTGCGCAGATGGCCGTCGCGTGCGTCGTCATTGGTGAAGACGCTGTCGGCGGCAATAGAGGCCTGGGCGCTGATCAGGCGACGATCCTCCTCGTCATAAACGAAGCTGCCTCGGCCCAAGAGGAACTGACCGATCACGTCGCCGAAGCCGATATGGTCGACCGCGAACACGATGCTGAAATGGTCGGGATCGATCCGGTACTCTCGCGGTTCGGCTTGGGCCGCGGAAAAAGACAGCCCCGTCGCCAGGGATAGGGCCACAAACCAAGGACTCCATTTGCGCATCACCGGCTCACCTCTTCGACATGTCGGTTGGTAACCAACCAAATGGTATCGACAGCGAAGGAATAAACCAGCAGGGCCATCGCGATAATCACGGCGGGAATCGCCAGCAGCGGAGGGATGATTGGCGCCAAGCAAACCGTCAACACGATACCCTGGACCACGCAGATCGTCTTGCGCCGCCGCTCGTCGGGCAACGCGCGCGCGAGAGCCGGCCATAGCCAGCCGGCGGCAATAAACAGATAGCGTGCCAACCCGATCAACAAGACAAAGCCGCCGACCTTGCCCAAATCCGCCACCATGGCCGACAGCACAAGCAGGCACAGCGCATCGATTTCCATGTCGAAGCGGGCGCCAAAGCGCGACTGGATGCCTGACCGGCGCGCCGCCCAGCCATCAAACCCGTCAAGGATCAGTGCCACGGACGCCACGACGACCATCACCCAGGCCCATTGCGCGACAAGGCCAGCGGCCAGAACGCCCGCCATCGCGCAGACAATGACCGTGCGCGAGAGTGTTATCGCATTCGGGGCCCCGAACACGGGATAGGGGTGATGGCGTGCAATGGCCGTCCAAAGCACGACCGCGATGGCGCCAAACAGGATCAGCGAAGACGGCGCGATCAGCGTCGTCCCGGCCAGCTTGTCCAGCAACATCCCAACGACGGCCAGCGCAATGCCGGCCGACGCCAATATCATTGCGGTGTTCAGCCGCAACTGGAGCGGCTGGGGCCAAGATGATTGCAGACGGAATCCCGTGACCAGTCGCATGTCCGATTTCCCACTGAGCGCGACTCGCCAACGATCGCGCTTCTCTGTCATCGTACCGTCATAAAGTCGGCCAGATAAGGGCGCGACCCGCGGCCCATTGAGGCTCAGTACGGGAAAAAGCGTCTCTAGATCAGGGCTTTGTGCAGGACGTCACGATACTCAGCAGCGTTCAGCGGACGCGGATTGGTCTGATTGAGATGCTCGCCAACCGCCTGCTCGGCCGCCGCTTCCACGTCGCTCTCGGTAACGCCGAGTTCGGCCAAACGCGTAGGCAAATCAAGGTGTTGTACCAAGGTCTCGGTCCAGTCTGCCAGATCGTCCTGGTCGCCAATGCCGATAACTTCGTTCAGCCGCGCGAGCTTGTCCGGGGCAAGCGCTCGATTGTGGCGCAGCACGGGCGGCAGCAGGATGGCGTTCAATTCTCCGTGATGGTGCCCCAACGCCCCCAGAGGATGGGAAGCCGCATGCACAGCACCCAACCCCTTTTGAAACACCATGCCGCCTTCGACCGCGGCCATGGCCATATGCCATCGCGCCTCCCGGTCGCCGCCGTGCGCAAACGCGCGCGGCAGCCACGTGGCGGCGCGGGCCACGCAATCGAGCGCGATGGCGTCGGCCGGTGGGTTGACCCGTGGCGAGCAAAAGGCCTCGATCCCGTGGCTCAGCGCGTCCATCCCGGTCGAGGCCGTTTGCCGAGGCGGCAAGCTGAGCGTCAGGTCCGGGTCACAGATGGCGACGCGCGGGATCAGGCGCGGGCTCACGCAGGCGGCCTTGCCCCCGTCGATCAAGGTCAGCGAGGCGGCCCGCCCGACCTCTGCCCCCGTCCCCGCCGTCGTCGGCACGGCAATCACGGGCGCGATCGGGCCAATCCGGTTCGACCCGCCGCCGGCCATGGTGTAGTCCGCAAGCTGGCCCGGATGGGTGGCGAGCAGGGCGACGGCCTTGGCGAGATCGATCGACGAACCGCCGCCGACCGCGACCACCCCGTCGCACTCATGCGCGCGATAGATCGCGAGCGCATCCAACGCCGCCGCCTCGGTCGGGTTGCTGGGCGTATCGCCATAAACAGGGGCCGCCTTCGCCAAAGCCTCCTGCGCACGATCAACCAGGCCGGCGGCAACAACGCCCGGGTCACTGACCAGCAGAGGCTTGGTGACGCTGAGCAGGGTCAGTTCGCCGGGCAGAAGGGCGATAGCGCCGGGGTCGAACTGGACCCGGCTGACATAGGTGATCAGCGCCATCAGCCGAACATGGTATCCGGCAGCAGCAGGACGATCTGCGGCGCGATCAACAGGATGATCAGGCAGGCCAGCATGGCAAACCAGAATGGCGCGATACCAGCGAAGATCCGCCCCATGGGCACCCCGGGAGCAATCGATTTGACAACGAAGACGTTGACACCGACCGGCGGCGTGATCAGGCCCATCTCCAGTACGATGACCATGATGACGCCGAACCAGATCGGGTCGAAGCCCAGCGCGAGGATCAGCGGGAAGACGATCGGCAAGGTCAGCACCAGCATGGCGAAGCCTTCCAGAAACGTGCCCAGAATGATGAAGGCGATGAGGATGATGATCAGCGTGCCATAGCTGCCGAGGCCGAGGCCGATCAGCGCCTCGGTCAGCAGACCCGGAATGTCCGTACGGGCCAAGAACGGGCTGAAGACGTGGGCACCGATCAGGATGAGGTAGCTCATCGCCGATATGCGCACGGTCTGAAGCAGGATCTTGCCGAAGCTGCCCCAGGTCAGGGATCGCCGATAGAGGGCCACAGCGAGGGTCAGCAGCGCGCCGACGCCCGCCGCCTCCATCGGCGAGAAGACGCCGCCATAGATGCCGCCGATGGTGATCGCGATGATCGCCAGCAACGGCCCGGCTTTGGCCAGCGCGACCAGCTTTTCGGCAAACTGGGTATGCGGTCCGGCCGGCCCGTAGGACGGCCGCCACATCGTCAGCAGGGTGATGGTGACGATGAACAGGCCGGTCAGCAGCAGGCCGGGCAGGATACCGGCCATGAACAGCCGGCCGATCGATTCCTCGGTCAGGATCGCGTAGATGACGAAGCCGGTCGAAGGCGGGATCAGAATGCCGAGCGTGCCGCCAGCGGCGACGGAGCCGGTGGCCAGACGGTTGTCATACTCGTAGCGCTTCATCTCCGGCAGCGCGACGCGGCCCATGGTGATCGCCGAGGCCACGGACGACCCGCTGAGCGCCGCGAAGCCCGAGCAGCCGACCACCGTCGCAGAGGCCAGACCGCCGCGCCAATGCCCGACCCAGGCATAGGCGGCATCGTAAAGGTTGCGGCTTAGGCCGGATTGACTGGCCAGATTGCCCATCAGGACGAAGAGCGGGATGATGGTCAACTCGATCTTGGTCGCGATGACGAAGGTCTCGCTGCCCAGGGTCGCCAGCGCCGCGCGGCTGTTGCTCAACAGCGCAATGCCGCCCGTACCGACAATCATCAGGGCGACCGCCACAGGCATGCGCAGCGCCAGCAGAACGAACAGGGCGACGATGCCCAGTATACCGATCAGTTCCGGCGACATACGTGGTGCCCCCCGTCGCCCGCTTGCTCAGCCGACGTGTTCGACGTCGCGGGGCCGGCGCAGACCTGCCCAGACCAGCACGCCTTCGATCAGATAGATCAGAGCGGACAGCGCGCCGCCGACCGCGATCGCCCACCAGAACGGCGCGTGGGGTATATGCAGCAGGTTGGTCGTCTCGTCCCAGCGCGCCGCCGTCATTGCGGAGGTCGCCGCGCGCCAGGCCAAAAGGCCGAACATGGCACCGGTCAGCACGCGCACGATGCCGTCCGCGAGGCGCCAGAATCCCTGGCCGAAGACGTTGGACAGAACATCGACGGAGACATGCGCACCGGTTCGGCAGGCGAACGCCATGGCGGCGAAGATCGCCAAGACCATGGCCATCTGGATCACGTCGAACGCACCGAAGATCGGATCGTTGAAGACGTAGCGCATGATCACGTTGGCGACGATGACCACGGCGACGCCGACAAGCACGACGCCCGCCAGCAAGGCCAGCAGGGAAAGCACCGCGTCGACCCGAGCGATCAGCCGCGCCCCCGGACCGGGGGGGGCCGAGGCCTCTTCATCCAGCATCGACGCGGACCTTTTGGACAGGCTTGGCTAGGAAGCCTCGCGATAGGCGTCGAGGATTTCCTGCGCGTTGACGCCGTCCGCCTCGCGCTCGGCCACCGCCTGCTCGTAGACCGGGCCCAGAGCCTCCAGCCAACGGGCGCTTTCCTCGGCGCTCAATTCTATCACGTCGGTGGAATCGTCCTCGGCAAACAAGGCGTAGGCCGCCTCGCGGGCACCGTCATAGGCTTGCGTCCCCGCCATGCTGAGCGCGCGGCCGGAGATTTCCTCAAGCTCGGCCTGTTGCTCGGGCGACAGGCCGTCCCAGGTGTCCCGATTGCCGACCAGGAAAAAGCTTGTCAGGCCCGTGGGGAGACCCGTCGTGACGTGCGAGACGACCTCGTTCAGGCGGAATGAGCGGATGCCGTCCGGCCCGATCATGACGCCGTCGATCACGCCGGTCTGCAGTGCGTTGTAAAGCTCCGACACGGGCATGGTCACGGCCGACGCGCCCCAAGCCTCCAGCACCTGCGCGCCTAGGGCGGATGGCGCCCGAATGGTCAGGCCGTCCAAATCCTCCAGCGAGGTGACGGGTGTCTCCGTCGTCGCGATCACCGCCGGTGAATTGAACCAGACGCCGTAGACATGCACGCGCTCATAGTCCGGTGCAATCAGATCGTAATTGTCCCAAACCGCCTCGGTGGCGTCGAACGCGTCGTCAAACAGGCCCGGCAGCTCGGTCATCAGCGTGCGCGGGAAGGTCGACGAGGTGTAGCCCTGCAAGCCAAAGGTAATGTCGGCGATGCCGTCGACGGCGCGGTTGTACTGCTGCGCGGGACCGGCCCCCAACTCACCCGCCGGGAATATCCGGACCGTGACTTCGCCGTCCGTGATCTCCTCGACCTGTTGCGCCCACGGCTCGAAAACGCCGCCATGCATCGTGTGCCGCGGCGGCATGAAGTGCCCCAGGCTCAACTCCGTCTGCGCGATCGCGGGTGTCGCGCCCAGGGCGCAGGCAACCGCGACGCCGCTCAAGAGACCCTTTCTAATCACTGCGTTTTCCATGTTTGATCCTCCCGATCATCGACTCAGTGGGCGTTCGCCGCCCCCGTTCTGACGCTCCTGGTCAACCTCGTGGGAATTGCCCGGCAATCCCATTCAAATCCAAGAGCGCCGGCATAAGGTTTTGCTATAGCCGCCGGCAATCCAAAATGGGCTTCACTCTTAACCTTATGACAAACCGAAGGTTTTCAGACCATCGGCTTTCAAGTTGTTGAACCATCGGCGGCGAGCCAATCCGTCTCACTGTAGATGTGCTTAGTTTCCAGGAAGTCGTTCAGCCCCTCCAAACCGTGCAGCCGGCCAAAGCCGCTTTGCTTGTAGCCGCCGGTTTCGGCCTCGGCGAAAAGCCGGTTGTGGCTGTTCAACCAGACCGTGCCAAAGCGCAACGCCCGCGCCACCCGCTGGGCACGGCCCAGATCGCGGGTCCAGACGCTGGCCGCCAGTCCATAGCGCGTTGCATTGGCCCGCATGACCGCCTCATTGTCGTCGCCAAACCGTTCAAGCACCAGCAGCGGCCCGAACAGCTCCTCCTGGATGAGAGGACTGTTCAGATCCTCCACAACCGCCAGGCTTGGCCGGATGAAAGCTCCGCCGGCCGGCAAATGGTCGGGAACAGTGCCTCGCACGACCAGTTCGCCCTCGTCCCCGGCCTGGTCGACCAGACCGAGAATGCGATCGCGATGGACCTGGTCGACCATCGGCCCCATGCCGCTGGCCGGGTCCTCGCCCGGGCCGACGACCAGACCGTCCAGGGCTTGCGTCAGGGCATCCCTCACCCTGTCGAAGGCCGCTTCGTGGACCAACACGCGGCTGATCGCCGTACACATCTGGCCGGCCATCACGGTGGCGCAGCGCGCGATCACCGGCACCGCTTTATCGATGTCGGCATCGGCAAAGACCAGCGACGGCGACTTGCCGCCAAGTTCCAGCGACAGCCGCTTCAGCGTCCCTGAGGCCGCGGCCATGATACGTTTGCCCGTGGCGCAGGAGCCGGTGAAGCTGATGACGTCGACCGCCTCGGACGCGACCAGCGCCTTGCCGACCGCGCTGCCATTTTCGTTGACGGCGTTGATCACGCCGGGCGGAAGCGCGTCGATCGCGGCGAACATCTCCATCATCAGCGCGTTGGTCAGCGAGGTCTGGGGCGCCGGCTTGATCACGGAGGTGCAGCCGGCCGCAAGTGCCGGCGCCAGGCTGCGGATGAGCAAGGTGATCGGCGCGTTCCACGGCACAATGATGCCGGCGACGCCGGCTGGTTCGCGCGCGAAGATCGACAGGGCACCTTCGTCAATCTCCGACACCCGGCCGAAAATGGACCGAGACAGGCCCGCATAATACCGGCATTCGGAGATCGCCGCCGAAACCTCGTGGCCGACCTCCGACCGCAGCTTGCCGCTTTCCGCGACGGCCAGATCGGTCAGCTCGGCCCGTCGCGCCTCGAAAGCGTCCGCCATGGCCAGCAAGGCGGCCGCGCGCCGACGGGGGCTGGCCGACCACCCACCCTGCTCGAAGGCCTGACGCGCGGCGGCGGTTGCGGCCTCGACCTCGGCCTCGCCACCGGCGGCATAGCGGCCGACGAGACCGCCCGTCGCCGGGTTGAGACTGTCGTCGATCAGGTCGCCGGCGCTGTCCAGCCACTCGCCGCCGATCCAATGTCGCGCATGTTGCATGAATGCCCCCTTCGCTGCGATCATGGCAGAATGGTTGGTGCAGGCAACAGTTCAGGTCGCCTTACCAACTCCGACTTAGCACCGGCACAATAGACGCTTTCAGGAGCCCACTGGCCCATGCCCTTTGACGACCCGATCATCATCATCGGCGCCGGCCCGACCGGACTTACGGCCGCCCTTGCGCTGGGACTGGCGGGTCTGCCAGCCGTCGTCTTGGAGTCCGAGCCCGGCCTCACGCACGACCTTCGGGCCGGCTCGTTCCATCCACCGACGATCGAGATGCTGACGGCGCTCGGCGTTGGCGATGCCATGCATGCAACCGGCATCCAGGTGCCGGTCTGGCAGGTGCGCGATCGGGTCGAGGGCGTGGTGGCGGAGTTCGATCTCGGCCTGATCGCCGGCGAAACGCCCTATCCCTATCGGCTGCATCTGGAACAGCACCGCCTGACGCCGATGCTGCTGGATCGCCTTCAAGAGGCCGCGCCCACCGTCGAGGTCCGGTTCAACGCGCCTGTTGAGTCGGTCGCGATCGAGGCCGACGGTGTCTCGGTCTCCGTCGGCGGCGGCGAGCCGGCCGCCCTGCGCGGCAGCTGGGTAATCGGCGGCGATGGCGCGCGCAGCGTCGTGCGCAAGGCCGTGGGCGCCAGCTTCGACGGCTTCACCTGGCCGGAACGGTTTCTTGTCGCCAGCACCCCGCATGATCTCGGCCAGCACGGGTTTGCCGGTGCCGGCTATATCGCCGACCCGGATGACTGGGCGGCGGTCTTCAAGGTGCCGGACGAAGGGCCGCCCGGCCTCTGGCGCATCGCCTACCCTACCGACCCGGAAATCCCGGAGGCCGAGGTGCTCGACCAAGAGGCCATTCAGCCGCGCCTGGCCAAGATTCTGGAGCATGTGCCGGGCAAGCCGGATCGGTTCGAGCTGAAATACGCCAGCACCTATCGCGTGCATCAGCGCGTAGCGGGCCGCTTCTTTCAAGGTCGAGCGATCATTGCCGGCGATGCGGCGCATATCAACAATCCGCTCGGTGGCTTCGGCCTGAACGGCAGCGTCCAGGACGCGGTCAACCTGGCGGCCAAACTGGTTGAGATCTGGAACGGCGCGGACGCGGAACCTCTCCTGGATCTCTACGATCGCCAGCGCCGGCCGATCAACATCAAGGCGGTTCAGGCGATGAGCATCCGCAACAAAAAGATGATCGAGGAACGCGACCCCAAGGTGCGTCGCCAGCGTCTCGCCGAACTCGCCGAAACCGCCAAGGACCCAGTGAAGGCGAAGGCTTACTTGATGAACTCATCCATGATCAATTCGGTGCGCGAGGCGGCGTCGATCACCTGATGCCGGATGCCAAGCCGGCCACCGGTTACGCCACAGGACAGGTCTTTTGTGGCTGGGCCATCGTCTGAAAGACGTCGACCCCATCCGGAATGGTCAACCAATCGGGCTTGGATCGCGCGAAGACGAAACGCTGCGGCTGATACCAGAATGTCGGCCGGTCGAACGTGCCGCCGGCGATGCCGCGAAATTCCGGCAGAAACTCCAGCGTCCAGGTAACGGTGGTGCCGCAGGTCTCGCAGAACTCGCTTTCCAGCCACCGTCCGGCATCTGACTGCAGGCGATAGGTCCGCATCTTGCCCTGCAGGATCTGCACGTCCTCCTTGTTGAAATAGACGGAGATGCCAAGCGCGCTGCCGGTTCGCCGCTGGCACCACGTGCAAGAGCACAGGCTGACGCGTTGTGGCTCGGCGCTGGTGCGATAGCGCACCGCGCCACAGGCGCAGCCGCCCTCGTGGATATCAGACATGTGCCACGCCCTCTTTCGATCCTGCCAATCAAGAGTCATAACGGGTCGTGATCGGCGATCAAGCACGGGTAACCGCGAAAGGGTAGATCATGGCCGGCAATGGCTACACGGTGGTCGGCGTCAAGGGATACGGCTCGTCAATCGTGGAGGCCGCGCTGGAATGGGCCGGCCTGCCTTACGCCATCGAGCAGGTCGATCCCAAGGATCTCGGCCCTGGCAGCGCGCGCTTCGCTGGCATCAACCCTCTGGGCCAGGTGCCGACCCTGATGTTGCCGGATGGCACCGCCATGACCGAAAGCGCGGCGATCATCCTGCATCTCGCCGACATCGCACCGGAGGCTGGCCTGGCGCCACCGGCCGGCGATCCCACCCGGCGAGCATTTCTGCGCTGGCTGGTCTTTCTGGTGGCGTCGATCTACCCCACCTTCACCTACGGCGACGACCCGTCGCGCTTTGTGTCGAGCGAGGAGGCCCAGCGGGAGCTGCGGCGCGCGACCAACAGCCAGCGCAAGGATCTGTGGCTCTTCGTTGAAGCGAACAGCACCCCGAACCCGTGGCTGCTGGGGCCAGAGTTCTCGGCACTCGATATTTATGTCACCGCCATGAACCACTGGCGCCCGGGCAGATCCTGGTTCGCAACCAACTGTCCAAAGCTTCACGGCGTCGCCTCGGCAGCGCTTGAACTTCCGATGCTAAAGCCGGTTTGGCAACGGAACGGCTATACCGGCTAGGCGGTTCCGGTTAGATACGGGGGGCGTATGTCCGGCAACCATGCCGGCAGAACCAAGGACTCGCCAGCCGTTGCCGACCTCAGACAGGCCGCTCAGAATCGCTCACATCCTAAGCCACACCGCCATTAACGGTGTCGGCACGAGCCTCGAAGTGCTGATGCGCGAACAGCATGCAGAGGGCCACACTCTCATGCTGGTGCATCGCCCAAATTGTTGGCTGGCCAAGCAGCTCGCCGACTTGCCGGTCGAGTTCCTTGAGGCTCCACTGCACACGCGCTACCGCGAACTGCACCATGTCGGCGACACGATCCGCAGCTGGCGGGCGGACGTTATCCATACCCATGGCAGCACGGCCCACAAATATGGCGCGATTTATCGTGTCGCCGGCAAGATACCGATCGTCGCGACGGCCCACGCCTGCCATTTCCAACTGCATTGGGTGTTCAACAACCGGGTGATCGCGCCCAGTCAGATCACGGCCGACTATCACCATCGGGTCAATCGGGTGCGCCGCCGCAATCTGCGGATCATCCACCACGCCTTCGATGTGACCACGGCGACCGTGGCAACGGCCGAAGATCGAGCGACGCAGCGAGCCGATCTCGGCCTGCCGCAAGACGCTTTCGTGGTGGGCATGACCGGCGACATCTGCCGTCGTAAAAACCAGCTCGATTGCGTGCAGGTGATCGCGGCCCTTCGGGACCGCGACGTCGACGCCCATCTGGTCCTGATCGGCGTCGGCGCGGACCGCGAGTATGTCGGCGAGATCCGGCAGGCGATTGAGGATAAGGGATTGCAGGATCGCGTGCATCTGCTGGGCCTGCGCCTCGACGTGGTCGACCTTCTGGCGGCCTTGGATGCCTATCTCTGTACCTCGATTCACGAGGAAGGCCCCATCGCGACGTTGGAGGCCATGGCACGCGGCCTGCCGATCATCACAACGCGCATCGGCTGCATGCCGGCCCTGCTTGGCGACGCGCGCGGCGGCCAGATGTTCGAGGTCGGCGACAACAGCGGCATGGCCGATTACGCGGCCGAGCTGGCGCACAACCCGGAAATGCGGCGCGAACTCGGTGCAGCGGCACGCGCAACAATCGTCGAGCATCTGGCGCCCGCCGCAATCGTCCCGCAGGTCGAGGCAGTTTACCGTGAAGTGATCAGGGCCTGACGACGCGGCCGATCAATCGGTTCCCGTCCACAAGCGTCATCTGCCCAGGTTCGAATTCTATCCGTTTGGTTTGCTAGGACGGCGCGGTCAGGTCCCAGAGATAGCCGTCGGGATCGAGCAGTGTCGCCGCAAGGTCCCCCTCATCCGTATGCCGCGGATGCTCAATTACCGTGGCGCCTGTCTTCAGACACTCAAAAAACGCCGCCTTGAAGTCCTGGCGCGCGCCAAACTGCAGCCTGATCGCGGCCCCATCTGCCTTTGCCTCACCGGCTCCGTCGGCGGCGCTTCCGCCAAGCGAAATCACGCCGACGTCCCTCGCCCAGCCAACAAAGTCCGCCGCTGCGTCATCACAAGGCTTGGGCCGATCACCTGGCGGTCTGACGTTTGAGTTGACTCGCGACAACCGGCGGGTCGCACGGCCGACAACCACCCGAGAAGATGGAGCATTCGCACGTGCGATCGCCATGGTCTTGACCCCCGCCCTGTAGTGTCAGATTTCGAGCGTTTGCGCTCAAAAAGGGATTGGAATTAATAGATTCCCCACAATGAAGGCAATTTTGCGGCCAAAAACGATTCTGCTCTGGCGCGACTCTAATCAGCGATCAGGGCCTCGAGCGTCGATAGCTGATCGGCCTCCGCCGCCGGCTTGTCCCAGCGGATGCGCGAAATCCTGGGAAACCGCATGGCGACACCTGACTTGTGGCGGGTCGACCGCCCGACACTGTCGAACGCGACCTCCAGCACCAGATCCGGCGCGACCGACCGGACCGGCCCGAACCGCTCGACCGTATGGCCACGGACCCATTTGTCGAGCTGGGCCAGTTCCTCGTCGGTGAAGCCGAAATAGGCCTTGCCGACGGGCACGAGTTCCGGTTCACCGTCCTCGCCGGGTCGCCAGGCGCCGAACGTGAAATCGGAATAGAAGCTCGAGCGCTTGCCGTGACCGCGCTGGGCATACATCAGGACGGTATCCAAGGTCAGCGGGCCGCGCTTCCACTTGTACCAGGGACCCTTGGGCCGGCCGGCGACATAGGTGCTGTCGCCGCGCTTCAGCATCACGCCTTCGATGGCGCTGTTCGCGGTCGAACTGCGCATATCGTCAAGCGTCTGCCAGTCCGGAAAGTCGATCATGGGCGACAGGTCCATGCGCCCCGGCGCGACCCGCCCGACCCATTGCTCAAGCCGCTGGCGACGGTCGTCGAAGGACAAACCCCGCAAATCCTCGGAGCCATCGAAGAGAATGTCGTAAAGGCGTACCCAGGCCGGATGCTCGTCAAGCATGCGCACCGTCACCGTCTTGCGGTTCAACCGCTGCTGCAGCCGATTGAACGACTGGACCGCCCCGTCCTGATAAACCAGCAGTTCGCCGTCCAGCACGGCATCGAAATCCATGGTTTCGACGATGTCCGGGAAGGCGCCGGAGATGTCGTCACCGGTCCGGCTGTACAGGCGGCGCTGGCCGCCACGGGCCGCGACCTGCACGCGAATGCCGTCCCACTTCCACTCCGCGCGGTAGGAATCGGGCTCGATCGATGCCTTGTCTGCATCCTCCAACGGGTGCGACAGCATCAATGGCCGGAAGACTGCCTTGTCATCGATGGACGGCTTCGGCGCGCGACCGTCCAACCAGGCGAACAGGTCCTCATAGGGCGGTTCCAGCCCGTGCCAGAGCTCTTCGATCTCGGCGACGTCGGCATCGCCATACTGGGCCAGCGCCACCTTGGCCAAGCGTGCGGACACGCCGATCCGCATGCCGCCGGTAATCAGTTTCAAGAAGGCGAAGCGTTCGTTGGTGTCGAAGGTGTCCAGCAGGTCGGCGACCAGCGCGGGAGCCGTTGACCGGCTGGCTTCGCCCATGGTGTCGACCACCTCGCCCAGGTTCGGCATCCGGTTCGCGCCATGGCGCTTCGGCCAGATCAGCGAAACGGTTTCCGCCAGATCGCCGACATAGTCGTAAGACCAGCCGAACAGCGCCGGGTCCACCCGCTCAACCGCCAGCCCGCGAACGACGCCGGCCTTGACCGCCGGAAACTCCAACCCGCCAGTCAGGGCTGACAGCGCCCAACCACGGTCCGGATCGGGCACACGGGCGAAATAGTCGGTCAAGAGCCGCAGCTTGGCATTGCGCGACGGCGTGAAGACCAAGCGTTCGATCAGTTCGGCGAATGGGGTCATCGCGCCCTCAGTCCACCGCGTCGTCTTCGAAGCCGACCAGCGACAGGGCCTGCGCCCGACGGCCCGACTGGGTGACCTGATGCACAAGCGCCTCTTCCCGGCCGTGGGTCACCCAAACCTCCGGCGCGTCGACCTCGTCGATCGTGTCCAACAGCTCGTCCCAATCCGCATGGTCGGAGATGATCATTGGCAGTTCGACACCCCGCTGGCGCGCGCGCTGGCGAACCCGCATCCAGCCGGAGGCGGCGCACACAACCGGATCTGGCAGGCGGCGGGACCAGCGATCGGCAATGGCGGACGGCGGCGCCAGGACGATCTCGCCGCGCAGATCGCCCTTCGCAACGTCGGCCATCGGACGCACGTCGCCGAGTTGGACGCCAAGCCGCTGATAAAGCTCCGTCAGCGCAATCAGGGCACCATGCAAATAGATCGGCCGATCGTAACCGCGCTGACGCAACAGGGCGATCACCCGCTGGCACTTGCCCAAACTGTAGACGCCGACAAGGTGGCTGCGTTCCGGAAAGAGGGCAACGGAGTTCAACAGCTTGGCGATCTCATCGCCGGCCGGCGGGTGGCGAAAGACCGGCAGGCCAAAGGTCGCCTCTGTGATGAAGACATCGCACGGCACGGCCTCGAACGGCGCGCAAGTGGGATCGACACCGCGCTTGTAGTCGCCGGAAACCACCACCCTGCTGCCGCGATACTCCAGGACCACCTGGGCGCTGCCCAGCACGTGCCCGGCCGGCACCAGGCGCACGGAGACCTCGCCGATCTCGACGGGTTCCCCATAGGCAAGCGCCTGCAACGAAACGCCCGCTTGGTCGCCGTAGCGGGCCCGCATGATCGCGAGGGTCTGGTCTGTGGCCAGTACCGACGCGTTGCCGGGGCGCGCATGGTCGGCGTGACCATGGGTGATCACCGCACGATCGGCCGGACGTACGGGATCGACGTAGAAGTCGCCCGGCACGACATGAAGGCCGCCTGGTTCGACGCGCAGCCAACTTGCCGGTTTGGGGAGAGAGCTAACCATGCCCGCTAATCTGGG
>JBCBSH010000075.1:0-18735 GCA_039819285.1 Pseudomonadota bacterium | reverse complement strand
GTACCATCACACGACCGGCCGCTATCGGCGTATCAATCAGCGTCGGTTACGCGGTTGGAAGGCGGTGCTTGCGAGCGTGAGTTGCAGCCTGCCGCTGATCCTGGGGTTCGTCCTTCCCGCCAGCGTACTACTTGACTACGCCCTGATTGAGGGCGATGCGACATGGGGCCGGGGCTTTACACAGTTCGCCTGGCACAGCCTAATCCTGGCGAGCGTTACGGCCGCCGTGGCGATTGTCGTCGCCACCCTGCTGGCTTACAGCGTGCGGTTGAACCCGACGCGGATAAACCGGTTTGCGGTTCGCACCGCATCAATGGGCTATGCGGTGCCGGGGTCTGTCATTGCCGTTGGTGTGCTGATCCCATTTGCCGGCTTCGACAACGCGTTCGACGCCTTCATGCAGCGGACATTTGGCTTGTCGACAGGGCTCATTCTGACGGGCACGATCGCGGCCCTGGTGTTCGCCTATCTGGTCCGCTTTCTGGCCGTGTCCTACAACACGATCGAGGCCAGCCTGGGCAAGATCAGCCCGGCGATGGACCACGCCTCGCGCTCGTTGGGCCAGGGGCCTCGGGGCACGCTTTTGCGGGTTCATGCGCCGATCATGCGCGGGGGCATTCTGACCGCCGCGCTGCTGGTCTTCGTCGACGTCATGAAGGAGCTGCCGGCCACCCTTATCGTGCGGCCGTTCAATTTCGACACGCTGGCGATAAGGGTCTATCGCCTGGCGTCTGACGAAAGGCTGGCCGAAGCCTCGACCGCTGCGCTGACCATCGTTGCGGTTGGCGTTTTGCCTGTGATCCTGCTCAGCGCGGCGATTCGCCGATCGCGCCCCGGGCAGGCGCCCGACGGTTAAGCCGGCGACCGAGCTGGGCTGCTATTCCTCGCTTGCCGCCTCGCGCAGTCGGGCCAGCAACTGGGTGTCCGCCTCGCCTGTAACCGGCGTTCCGATCAATCGCTGATACGCCTGGATCGCGCTGCGCGTGCGGTTGCCCATGATGCCGTCGGCCGGTCCAGGCGAGAAGCCAAGCTCGCTCAACAGGGTCTGGATCTCGCGAATGCCTTCGCGATCGACCGGCTCTGCTGCGCCGGCCGCAACCGGCGTCGGCAGCGTCTCCGGCAGCGGGACGCGATCGCCCGGGGAGGTCACGGCCGCCAGCGGCCCCTCGCCATCCTCGCCGACCAGCCGTTCCAAAGCGCGGGCAGCATCGTTGTCGCCCGCGTCGGCGGCGATGCGGTACCAGCCGGCGGCGGCGGCCAGGTCCGGCGCGCCGTCGATGCCGCGTTCGAACAGCCGGCCCATGTAGAAGGCACCGCGCGGGTTGCCGCTGGCGCTGGCTGCCTGGAGCCACTGGGTGGCGAGCGTCAGATCCGGCTCCACCCCGCTGCCTTGGGCATAGCTAAGGCCGGTTGCCAGCTGGGCGCGCGGATGCCCAGCCTCGGCAGCCCTCAAGAACAGGCTGAATGCCTGCTCCTGATTGCGCTCCGTCCCAAGGCCACGATCGTTCATCACGCCGAGATTGTAGATCGCATCGACCACGCCCTGCTCGGCGGCCTGCGCGAACCAGTAATAGGCAAGCTCGTAGCTCTGCTCGACGCCAACGCCTTCGGCATAGCGCGACCCCAGCTCTTGCTGCGCCGGGGCATCGCCCCGCAACGCGGCATCGGCCAGCAGACGAACCTCCGAGGCAGCACCAGGTGGCAGCGGTGCCAGATCCTCGTCGACCAGCGGCGCTTCCTCGACCACGGCCACTTCGTCGACAACTTCCTCGACGACGACGGTTTCGTCGGCAACCTCTTCGACAACAGTCTCTTCGACGACGACTTCTTCGACGACGATCTCTTCCTCGCCCGTCTGTTCGCCGGCCTGCTCACCGGGCTGTTCTGCTGGCTGGTCCTGCTGGGGTTGGTCCGGCGTTCGAGGCTGCTCATCCGCCGACGCGACCGGCCGATCCTGTTGCGACTGATCGGGCTCTTGCCGCTCGCCTTGCACGGCCGCCGATGCGTCGGGCCGTTCCGTGCCGGTCTCGCCAGGCATCTCCTGTTCCGTAGGCGATGGGGCGGGCGAGCCCGGCGATTCGGTATCGGCACCTTGGTCTGTCTGTCCACCCACAGCGTCTGTGCCTGCCTGTGGCTGGCTCGACCCCGGCGCCACCGTGCTGGCGCCTTCATCGGCCTCGCTCATCGACAGCGTGTCGGGCTCTCCGCGCAGCCAACCGAACAGGCGTTGATTGCGGTCGTCATCAGTCGCGATGTAGATGCCACCTACCACGACGAGCAGACCAATGATGATCCAGGCGATCGCGGCGGTACTGAAACGCCGGCGCGGTCGGCTATGGCTCGGCGCGACGGTTTCGTCCACATCGTCTGAACCGTCGGCCAGCAACAGGTCAAGCGCTGGATCCTCTTCTTGCGAGGGGTCTTGCTGGGCTGCCTGCGGAGGTTCCTGCGGCGGGCTTACGGTCTGGTTCTCTGGGGGTTCCGTCGGCGTCCGTTCGCCTGTGTCGGCCAACAGGTCGGGCTCGCGGGTTTCGACGTTTTCATCATAAACCAGCGACGGTGTGGGACGGTCCAACACCTGGCGCAGCTGGTCTTGCTGGGTGTCCAAATGGGATTCGATGCGGTCCAGCCGATTCTGGATCCGCTGCAGCGCAGCCAGAAAGTCGGCCGCCGATACGGTGCCCGATCCCTCGCCGGAATCGCCGGACTCGGTTGTGTCGTCAGCCATCGCCAAAGCCTTGACCGGTTGCGCGCGCTTGCCGCATGAGGACTCTTCTATAAGCGCTCTCAGGAGAAGGCAAACTAGACCAGCGCCGGGCTCGTCACAACGCGTTTGCCGGAATGGCCAACAGCGTGTTGCCGATCGGAACCGATATCGCTAGTGTGCCGCGCCTGTTGGGGCGTAGCCAAGTGGTAAGGCAGCGGTTTTTGGTACCGCCATTCGCAGGTTCGATCCCTGCCGCCCCAGCCAGCCCAAGCGATCCGGCGTTTGCCCTGGCCGCCTGCTCGGGAAATCGCGATGGCGCATCGCCGTCACGGTTGACGTCGTTTCGACAATCGTTGCCGCGGACACCGAACATTCCAGGCCACCACGCTGTCGGGGACCGTCAGTCCGGCGGGCGCCGCACCCGGCTCTGATCACGATTATGCGACGACGCTTGTATTCTGGCCAACCATGCCCATCTTGTACTCTGTTGGGAATATATCGAAACGATACGTATCGCACTGAGGGATGTCTCAGCGATTGAGGAGAGAAAGATGACCGCCAACGGATTTGGTTCGGCTTGGTTTGCCGGCATGGCCGTTTGGGCAGTGATTTTGGCTGGATTCTCGATTGCCGATAAAGTCGGAGACGACATGGTGATGACGCTGCCTGAAGCGCAGGCGGTCGAGATCACGGCGCCCCAAGCCAGTTTTGAGTATCGCGACGGCGTTCACTATTGGCAGGAAGACCGCGACGAGCCGGTCTTCGAGTGGCCCGGTCAAGCGGCCGCGATGTAGCGTTCAGGCAAGTCCCCGGCCTCGGACGCTTACGCGCCGCCTGCAAGGCCCCGACCGATCAAGCATCGGCGGGGCCTTGTTTCTTTCCGGTCGGCGATCTGGCATCAGGCACCAATCCGACGATCGTCTCGGCGACAGCGATCAACTGATCACGGCTCGCGCCCGAGCGTGCGAACATGCCCATTCCCGTCCAGGCGACCGTCAAGGCGCGGGCAAGCGCCGCGACATCGGTGCCTTGAACAATGCTGCCATTCAGAATGCCGTTCTCAAGGCATTGCCGCAGCGCCGTTTCGGTCGCGGCCAGGCAGCGGCACGCATGTCGGCCAATCTTCCCTTCACCACCGCTTTCGCCGACGGTGCCGACGATCAGACAGCCGGAGGGATGTGATCGGTCGGTGAGGTTGTAAGCCCCCACGCGAAACCAAGCGGCGATGACACTTGGCGTGTCGGCGTCACGATCAAGCAATGGCGCTAGGCCTGGCCGCCCATAACGGTTGAAGTAGCGGTCCAGTGCCTTCTCGAACAACGCATCCTTATCCCCGAAGGCGGCATAGAGCGACGGCTGGTTGATGCCCGTCGCCCGCACCAGTGCCTTGTACGAGGTTCCCGCGTAGCCGTTCTCCCAGAAGACATCGACGATGGTGTCAAGCGCCCGGTCGGGATCAAAGGTCCGTGGCCGGCCGCGCTTTGCCTCTTGAGAGCAAACAGTGTGTTTAGCCACCGGCATAAACCAACTTCTATTTTTGTAACGCTCAATACATATATGTCGAAACCTGTCCAACAGGAACCCACACATAGGAGCGATCATGGCACGGTTCAGCGGTAAGACGGTACTCGTCACGGGCGGTACCAGCGGCATTGGCCTGGCAACGGCACAGCGAATCCAGGCCGAAGGCGGCAAGGCAGTCGTCACCGGCAGTCGGGACGAGAGCCTTCAGCGGGCTAGGGAGTCGCTGAACGGCGCTGAAATCATCAAGAATGATGCCGCCGATCCTACGTCAGGAGACGCATTGGCAGCCGAGCTGCGCGCCACGGTGGGCAGTTTGGATGGTGTATTCCTGAACGCCGGCTTCGGCCGGTTTCAAGCCCTTGACGGTGTGACGGCCGCCGAGTTCGACGCCCAGTTTGCAGTCAATGTCCGGGGGCCGTTGCTGCAGGCCAAATCGTTGGAGCCCCTCTTGCGAGACGGCGGTTCGATCGTTCTGAACACTTCGGTGGTCAGGGATCTGGGAATGCCTCACTCACTGATCTATGCCTCGACAAAAGGCGCCGTGCGTTCGCTGACGCGGGCGCTGGCCCGCGAACTGGCGCCGCGTCAGGTGCGCGTGAATGCCGTGAGCCCGGGGCCGATAGGCACCGGTTTCTTCGATCGAACCGGCCTGCCGCAAGAGGCGATCGAGGAGTTCGGCGCGAACATCATGGCCCAAGTCCCGCTTGGCCGTTTTGGCACGCCCGATGAGGTGGCGGCGGTTGCCAGCTTCCTACTGTCTGACGATGCCAGCTTCGTCACCGGCTCTGAATACATCGTCGATGGCGGGATGTCCGAACTTTAGTGAGGGGTCAGAAGGCGCCAAGCCTAGGCATTGGCGCCTTCACCCACTCGGGGCTAGTCGCCCTCGCGGCGCCAAGTGAACGCTAAGATACCGGCGAGCAACAGCAGGGCGGCGATCGGTGGCAGCAGGGACGTCTCGCTTACGCCCATCACGCGATAGTCGCCGTTGGACCGAAGTCCGATCCAATCGCCGCCAGCTGCATTGCGGCCGGGCGCTGTTCGGCGAATCTCCGGCAGTCCGTCGGCGACGAAGCGGATCGAGCCCTCGCTGGCATCGACAAACGGTTCGAGAGGCTCCGCCGTGGCGCGCATGTCCCGGGCTTCGGGTGGGTCCAGCGTGCCGACAACGACCAGCGTCGACCGGTCGCCATCCGTGACCCGGTAGACGCCGGACTGATCGACAGCGATGCTGGCCGTGGCGAGACCGGGCGACGTCTCTTGCAAAGCCAGTGTCTGGCTATCGCCCAACGGGTCGGTCACGGTCACCGAATCGGGCAGGGTCTCCAGGCTGCGCCGCTCGATGTCGATCCTGCCGCCGGCCGCCACAGCGCGCAGATCCTCCTCTTCCAGCGAGGGCTCGCGCATCAGCCAGTGGGCCAGTCGGCGCACCAGCTCGCTCTGCGGCCCGCCGCCCTCGAAGCCGCGGCTCCACAGCCAAAGATGGTCGCTGGCAAGCTGGGCCACGCGGCCGTCCCCGATCCGGTCGAGAATCAACAGCGGCCGGTCGTCGATGCCGGCCATCACGGTGGTGCCGCCCATGACATCCACATCGATCTGCCGCAGCCAGCGACCCCAGTCGGGGGCGCCGTCATCGGCTTGCAAATCAGCCGTGACCGGGTGCCGCAGACCGATTTCGGTGACCGTCGGCCGATAAAAAGCCTCGATAACCTCTCCCGTGGGCGAGGCGGGAAACACCTCGCCCAGCGGTGTGCGGTAGAGGCTAAGGACACCGGCAAACGGCGGGCCGCTCGCCTCCAGCAGCGCGCCGCCGCGCGCGATATAGTCGGCGATGTTCTGCAGATAGAGCGACGGCAGCACGCCGCGCCGTTCGTACCGGTCGAAGATGATCAGGTCGAACTCGTCCAGCCGCACCTCGAACAGCTCGCGCGTCGGAAACGAGATCAGCGACAGCTCCTCCAACGGCGTGCCGTCCTGCTTCTCCGGCGGCCGCAGGATGGTGAAGTGCACCAGGTCGACGCCCGGATCGGACTTCAGCGTATTGCGCCAGGTGCGCTCGCCCGGGTGCGGTTCGCCGGACACCAACAGTACGCGCAGGCGATCGCGCACGCCGTTGACGACCAGGGCGGCGCGGTTGTTGGCGGTGCTCAACTCGCCGTCCAGGCCGTCGACCTCGAACTCCATCACCGTCGGCCCGGAATGCTCGATCAGCAGGGGCAGCGTGAAGGGCAGGCCGGGGTCAAGCCGATAGGCGCCATAGGCCTCGCCGTCTACCACGACAGAGACGTTGGCCTGCGCGCCCGCGACGCCCTCGGGCAGGTCGTCGACCCGCATCGTGACGTCGACGGTCTCGCCGACGAGCCCAAAGGCGGGCGCCTCGACGATTGACAGGCGCCGATCACGCTCGTCGGGGGCCCCCGTCAAGAGGCCGTGGACGGGACCGATATCGCCAATTTGGCCGGGGTTGTCCGGCAGGTCATGGATCTGGCCGTCCGTGATCAGGATGGCGCCGGCCACGCGTTGGCGCGGCAAATCGGCGATGGCACTTTCCAATGCCGAATAAAGCCGCGTTTCCTCCTGAAGGCCTCCACTGCCGCCGCCGGTGTCGACAAACCGCACATCCAGATCGTCGATTGCCTCAAGCCGTTGCCTGACATGCGCCAGCGCCTGGTCGGTTGTCTCGGTACGTGCGTGGATGCGCTGGCTGGGCGAGCGGTCGACCACGACCACGGCGATGTCGTCGATCGGTTCCCGTTGCTCGTCGACCAGCGACGGGTTCAACAGCAGGGCGCCGAGCGCCAAAAAGCTGAGACCACGCCATACCAGACCGCGTGCGCGGCGCCAGACAGCGTAGACAAAGACTAGCAGCGCGCAGCCATACAACACGGCCAGCAGCCAGTAGGGCAGCATGGGCGCGATGGCTATCCGGGTGACGTCGATCACTGGCCCAGCCGCTCCAAGATCGCGGGCACGTGCACCTGGTCTGCCTTGTAGTTGCCGGTCAGGACGTACATCACCAGGTTGATGCCGAAGCGAAAGGCCATCTCCCGCTGCCATTCACCGCCTGGGACCGCCGTGAATTGCGGGTTGCCGACCGCGTCCATGGCCCAGGCGGCCGCCCAGTCATTGGCCCCGATAATGACTGGCGAGACTCCGTCATTCACCGTCTCGTCGGCGTCCATCACCCAAAGCGCCTCGTCCGCGTAGCGGCCTGGAAAGGTCTGCAGCAGGTAAAAGGCGCGGGTCAGGACGTGGTCGGGTGCTACTGGCGACAGCGGTGGGATGTCGAGGCCGGCAGTTAGACGGCGCAGATCCGCCTCGTTGATACGGCCGATCCCGGCGTCGCGGGTATCGAACAGGATCGTGCCGCCCTGCAGCAGATAGTCGTTAAGGCGGGCGAATGCGTCCGCGGACGGCGTCGGCTGGTCTTGGGTGACCGGCCAGTAGAGCAGGGAAAAGAACGCCAGCTCGTCATACTCCGGATCGACCCCCAAGGCGCCCTCGGGTTCCACCGCCGTGCGCTGCGTCAGGACGCGCGACAGACCGTCCAATCCCGCCTGGCTGATCGCGTCGACGTCCGGGTCGCCGGTCACCACATAGGCCAGGTAAGTGCCATTGGCGGCCAGTAGGGCCAGGTTCTCGGGCGACAGGGATTGGCCTTGGGCCTGAGCGGGATTTGAATCGCCCAAAACCGGAACCAGGAAGAGGGCCGCCACGAGGGCGGTGGCGCCGCGTTTGGGCCTGACGACCAAAAGGCCGCGCAGCGCCAGGCTCGCCAACAGATCAATGATCGCCAGCGCCATGGCGGCCGCAAGCAGCAGCGGCAGAAGGTCGAGTTCCGCCTCGATCGCGTAGCCCTGGGTCGCGACCCGCTGTGGCAGCGCCAGCGGTTCCAGCGGCCCGATCGCCGGCGCCAGATTCAGTGCGCGCCTCGTCTCTCCGGCCTCGTAGAAGCCCGGCGGGTGTGTCGGCGACGCTAGCGTCTCGGCAAACGTGCCGGCGCCAATGGGCATGGCGGCCGCGCTTGCCTCTCCCAACCGGCCGAACCCATCAAGCGTACTGAGCGGCCGCAGCGCCACGGAATCGGTCGTGTCGGCAACGCCGGCGCTCAACGCCACGATCCGGCGCAGCATGTCGACGAACAGACCGGACAGAGGCAGGTTCGACCAGTCGGCCCCGGCGGTGGTGTGCACCAGCACCAGCCAACCTGCGTCCGTGCCATCGGCGGTCTGGCGTCTTTCGGCGGTTACCAGAGGGGTGCCGTCCGCCAGCCGTGCCCAGGTTCTGGCGTTGACCAGGGGGCCCGGCTGGGCGAGCACTTGGCGCTCGATCAACACATCGTCTGGCAATGCAAGGCCGGCCAGCGGGCTCTCCGGCGGGAAGGGGGCCAAAGGCTGGGGCGTGGTCCAGCTCAGCGCCCCGGTCAATGTGCGGTCGCCTGCGCGCAGGGGAACGGGGACAAGCGCATCGGGGTTCGCCGCGAACAGCGGGCCGGCAAACCGCAGTACCACGCCGCCCTCGGCCAAGAAAGCGTCCAGCCGGTCGCCTTCGTCCGGTGTCACTTGGCCACTGTCGGGCAGGATGATAACGGCCGGCCCACGCTCCAGCAAGTCGTCCAGGCCGCCGTACCAGACCTCGGCAAACGGCGCCAAGGCGCGATCGAGATAGTAGGTCTCAGACAACAGCGGCTGGCTGCTGTCCGTCGGGGCGGCGCCGACGATTGCGACGGGCCGCCGTCGCCAGCGTTCATCCACCAGGACCACCGATCCGGCCCCTTCGAGATCCTCGATCGTCGCGAGAGCGGCACGGTTGCGCGCCTCGGCGGGCAAGGACAGGCGGACGTCTGTGCCGCTGCTCTCAGCGGCGATGGTAAAGGGCTGCCGGGCCAAAATGCGGCCGTCGTCGCCGGCGAGGCGTACGACGCCCGCGCCTTCAACAGCGGCGGTGGGGCGGCGCACCGAAAAGACGAGGTCCCCACCCTCGGTCTGAGGGGTATCGAGTACCAGCGGCAAGTCGCCGGCTTCTGGTACGTAAACCGTCAGGCGCCCAAGTCGCTGCAGCGTCTGTGCCAGATCCGACGCGGCGGGATCATCCAGCCCATCACTCAACCAAAGGGTTTCCAGGCCGCCATGATCGGGCATTTCTGTAATCGCCGCCAGAAGCGCCGCTCGATCGCCCCGCCAGGGCCGAGGCGCCAACTGATCCGCCCAGCCTCTGGCGTCAGCCGGGCGCATCAGGCCGCTGACCGTCGGTGGCGGGCCAGGTCCATCGGCGGCCGTCGTCGCCGCCAGCAAGGGGCGGTTCGCCCGCTCCGCCGCGTCGATCGCGCGCGACAGCAGCGCCTGACGTGCCGGCCAGTCGCGGCCGGCCGACCACCCATTGTCGACCAGCAGCAGGACCGGTCCGGAGCCGGGCAGGCCGGCCGCCGGATTAACCACCGGGCCGGCGCAGGCAATGATGATCAGCCCCACCAGCACCAGGCGCAGCACCAGCAGCCACCAGGGCGTGCGCGCCGGCGTCTCCTCCTGTGGCTGCAGGTCGCGAAGCAGGCGCAGTGCCGGAAAGCGGATGTTCCTGGGCGAGGGCGGTGTTGCCCGGATAAGCCAATAGAGCACCGGCAATGCCGCCAATCCCAGCAGCAGCCAAGGTTGCAGGAAGCTGAGCGGTCCTAAGGTCAGCATCGTTGCCTAGACCGCGCCGGCACCGGCGATTGCCTGGAACACTGACAGCAGGGCCCGCTCCGGCGCCTGGTCGGTGCGGTGGATGTGAAGTTGCCAGCCGGCCGCGCGGGCGAGCGCGCGCAACCCTTCCTGCTGGGCCGCGATACGCTCCTGATAGGCCTGACGGATCATGTCGACGCGCGCCAGCGTCAAGGCTGTCTCGTTGTGAAAACCGCTGAAACGAATCCGCCCGGCATACGGCAGATCGACCTCGGCCGGATCCAGGATTTGAACCAGATGGCCGTGCTCGACCTTGGACTGGAACGAGTCCAGCGCCGCTTCGATGGCCGGCAGGGGCGCCAGCCAGTCGGAGAACAGAACCATCGCGGCGTGCGCCTGGACGGCCCTGTTCGGCGGCAACGCGGCCGCCGGCGAATCATCACCGGCCTCGGTTCGCTGCAGATCCATCGCCAAACGGCTGAGATCGGCGCGCCCGAGGCCGGGCGGTGAACCGCCGTCCAGCAACGCGACACGCTCGCCCGCGCTGTTAAGCAGAGAGGCAAGCGCCAGCAGCAGCAACCCGGCCCGGTCGGCCTTCGTCGGTGTGGATTTCGTCGAGCGCCACCGAAACCCGCCATCGGTCGCGCGCCAGAGATAGACCGTCTGCGCCGCCTCCCATTCCAACTGGCGCAAAAACGGCTGATCCCGCTTTGCGGTTTGCCGCCAGTCGATGCGCTGGACCGGATCGCCAGGCTCGTACCGGCGGAACTGCCAGAAACTCTCACCGACACCGACCCTGCGCCGACCGTGGACGCCTTGTGCCACCACGGCGGCCACGCGCTCGGCCTCGACCAGCAGTGGCGGTAGCGTCGAGGCCAGCGCCTCGGCGCGGCCGTGTAGGGTGGTTGCCGTCATGCGTGTCGCTGGACCAGCCGCGTGATGACATCCTCGATGGTCGTGCCATCGGCGCGGGCGGCGAAGTTCAACGCCATGCGGTGCTTCAATACCGGCATGGTCAGTTCGACCACGTCGTCGATCGACGGTGCCTTGCGGCCCTCCAGCAGCGCCTTGGCGCGACAGGCCAGCATCAGCGCCTGGCTGGCGCGCGGGCCAGGCCCCCAAGCGACATTCTGGACGATCTCGGGCAGTTCGCTGGTTTCCGGCCGGCCTTGGCGTACGATGTCGAGGATGGCGTCGACGGTCTGGGCACCGACCGGAATGCGCCTGACCAGGTGCTGGGCAGCCATCAACTGCTCCGCATTGATCATCTGCTCCAGCTTCTCTTCCTCCGTGCCGGTCGTCGCCAGCAGCATCTGACGCTCGGCGTCCTGGTCAGGGTAGGTGACGTCGATCTGCATCAAGAAGCGGTCGAGCTGGGCCTCGGGCAACGGGTAGGTGCCCTCCTGTTCCAGCGGGTTTTGCGTGGCAAGTACGTGGAAGGGGGTGGGCAGGGGGTGGTAGTGCCCCGCGACCGACACCCGCCGCTCCTGCATTGCCTGAAGCAGAGCGGACTGGGTGCGCGGACTGGCCCGGTTGACCTCGTCGGCCATTAAGAGCTGGCAGAACACAGGGCCTTCGATGAACCGAAAACGGCGCTTGCCGTCCTCGCCTTCCTCTAACACCTCCGAGCCCAGAATGTCGGCGGGCATCAAGTCCGGCGTACACTGGATGCGACGCTCGCTAAGCCCCAGCACCTTGCCCAGGCTTTCGACCAGCTTGGTCTTTGCCAGGCCCGGCACACCGACCAGCAGTCCGTGACCACTGGCCAGCAGGGTCACCAAGGATTGATCGATGACCGCCTGCTGGCCGAAGATCACCCGGCTCAACTGGTTGCGAATAGCCCCCAGATGACTGCCGAGGCTCTCGACTTCGCCAAGAATGGCAGCGTCGTCCTGCCGGGTCGAAAGGTCGCTCATCGCTGGAGTCCTTTGACAATCATGCCTATCTCAATCGCGCCGGTTAGCTTAACGTCATTACGACTATGGCAGAAATGGACCCGATGGACAGCGTTGGGAAGGCCGTCCCGTCGGATAAGCATCCGACGGCGCACCTCGGGTCGGCCAGCGCGACCGATGAGGCCTATGACATCCGCATTCTCGCGGACGGTACCTGGACCTATCATGGCAGCCCGATCGCCCGGCCCGCCTTAGTCAAGCTGTTCGCCAGCGTGCTGCGGCGGGACGAAGCCGGCGACTATTGGCTGATCACGCCGGCGGAACAGGGCAGGATAACCGTCGACGACGCTCCGTTCGTGGCGGTTGAAGTGTCGGCCAGCGGCGCAGGGGCCGGGGCGGTCCTGACCTTTCGCACCAACCTGGGCGACCAGGTAACGGCCGGGCCGGACCACCCGATAAGGGTTGCGTTCGATGATGAAACGGCGGCACCGCGCCCCTATGTCACGGTCCGTGACGGAATGGAGGCGCTGATTGCCCGGTCGGTCTTCTACGTCTTGGCCGACCGAGCGGTCGAGAAACATGGCAAACTCGGTGTTTGGAGCGCGGGATGTTTCTTTCCGCTCGAACAATCGTGAGCACTGCATGGCCATTAGGTTGACCGATCTGCCGCCGCGACTTTTGGCCGTCGACCACAACGGGGAACCGTCGGCCAGTGGGGTCTTGGGCGACCATGATCTGAACCCGGACCTAAGGCCGCCGCGGTCGTTGCGCGATGCCGCCGTTCTGGTGCCTTTGGTCGACCATGACACCGATCCGACGGTCTTGCTGACGGTCAGAACCGCGCACCTGAAAGCGCATGCTGGACAAATTTCGTTTCCCGGCGGCCGGATCGAGGCCGACGATGCCGATCCGCTGGCGGCCGCGCTGCGCGAGACAGAGGAGGAGATTGGCGTCGGGCCGGACCAGATCGATGTTGTCGGCAGGCTGAACACCTACATCACCCGCACGGGCTTTCGGGTCCAACCCTATGTCGGTGTCATCAGGCCGCCGTTGGCCATCGTCCCGGACCCGTTTGAGGTGGCCGAAACCT
This sequence comes from Pseudomonadota bacterium, assembly GCA_039819285.1. GTDB lineage: Bacteria > Pseudomonadota > Alphaproteobacteria > DSM-16000 > Inquilinaceae > JANQGH01. The sequence goes on along the minus strand of JBCBSH010000075.1, from coordinate 5,859 downwards.
TTGAGGTGCCGCTCTCCTTTATTCTGTCCCGCGATATGCCGCAGCGCGACAGCCGACCGTTCCAAGGCCGCCAGCGACTGTTTTATGTTTTCGAGTACCAAGACCGCTATATCTGGGGCGCCACCGCCGGAATGCTGAGAAACCTGCAGCAACTGCTGGGCACATTATGACTCGACAAGTCCTGCTCGCGTTATTGTTGATCGCGCCGACCGCGCTCTACATCGCCTTCGCGTGGTGGCAGCGCCGTCGCGCGATCGCGGCGGGGACGGAGCAGCCGCCGCCCTTGTGGGAAAACACACCTTGGTTTTGGCTGGTGCTGTCGGGTTTCGGCTTGTTTGCCGTCGCCCTGGTGCTATTGGCAATCCTGGGCGGGGCCCCAGCCGGCAGCGAATATGTGCCACCCCGGATGGAAGATGGCGAAGTCATCCCCGGACACTTCATCACCGACGATCAGTGATCGCGGTGCCGTGCGGTTGACGGCCGACTGGCTGCGCCATCCGGCTCTCGCGCGGTTGATCGATGTCCTGGCCGCCGCCGGCGGCCCGCCCAGGCTGGTCGGCGGTTGCGTGCGTGACGCGGTGCTGGGCCGGCCCGTCACAGATATCGACTTGGCGACGCCAGTGCCGCCCGAGGCCGTGAAATCCGCGCTGGAGCATAGCGGTATCAAGGTCGTCCCGACCGGCTTGGACCACGGCACGGTCACGGCCGTGATCGACGGCAAAGGGTATGAGATCACCACCCTTCGTCGGGATGTCGAGACCGATGGACGGCGCGCCGTCGTCGCCTTCACCGATGACTGGCGCGAAGACGCCGCGCGGCGCGATTTCACCATCAACGCCATGAGCGCCTCGCCCGACGGCAAGATCTACGACTATTTCGGCGGCTTGGCCGACGCGCAAGCTGGCTGTGTTCGCTTTGTTGGCGACCCGGCCGCACGGATTGGCGAGGACTATCTGCGGGTCTTGCGGTTCTTCCGGTTTCAGGCCTGGTATGGTCGCCAGCCGCCGGACGAAACCGCCGTTGAGGCACTTGCCGCGGGCGTGTCCGGGCTGGGTCGGCTGGCGGCTGAGCGGGTTCGGTCGGAGGTGGTCAAATGGCTTGCCGCGCCGGATCCACTCCCGTCGTGGCGGCTTGCCCAGCAAACCGGCGTTGCGGCCTGGCTGTTCGACGACGTCCCTGACGCGCGGTTGAGGCGTCTCATCAGGCGCGAAAACGACCTCGGTGTCGCCCCCGACCCGATGCGCAGGCTGGCGGCGTTCGTGCTGCCGCCGGGAGACGGAGCCGAGGCGACGGCAGAGAAGCTCCGCCTTTCGAAGGCCGAGCAACGATATTTGGCAACGGTCGAAGCCGCCGCGGGCGCTGGGCCTTCGGTGCAGTCCGATATCGATGCCAGGCGATTGGCCTACAAGTATGGGCCGGGAGTTGCACGGGACGCGTTGCTACTGGGTTCTTCGCCAGACGATACGTTGCGACGCTGGCTCCTTGCGTTGTCGCGTTGGTCCATTCCCACTTTTCCGGTTGGCGGATCGGACGCGAACAGTGCTGGGCTGTCTCGCGGGCCGGAAATCGGCGCCGCGCTTAAGGCCGTTGAGCGCTGGTGGATTCAACAGGACTTCAAGCCCGACCGAGCGGCTTGTCTTGAGCGGCTTGGCCAGTGGGTTCAGGACAATGGAGGTGAGACAGGCACTTAGCCGATGCGTCTGTCATCGGCGGGAGTTTTCGCGGATGCCGTTGACCTCTAGTATTCTTTCGTATAGGGATTGCTCGATCGGCGATTATTCTGCGACTCATGCGCTTATTGGGGGGTGTTTTGGCAATTCTAGATGCGGCAGGATACGGTGTTCGGGTTTCAGTCCTCGTGGTTCTCTCGGCTTCGTTCGCCTTGGCGGCTTGCCAGTCAACGGGTAAGAATGGCGGGACGGTGGCGACAACACCCGGACAAGCACAGGCAGAGTTCTACGATTGTCTTGAGCGCGCCTTCGAAGCGCCGGTGCCTGGAACGGGTGGCGAACAAGCTGTTGCAAACCGTTTCCTGAGCAGATGCAATCGCGAACTTGCGAATTGGGAAGACGCGTTGGTGGCTTCAGGTACGCCACCGGATCAGGCGGGACAGATGATTGATCGGATTCGTGACAACCTGCGTGACGAGATCGCCGACAACCTGACCGGGCCGATCTAATCTCTAGTGATGGTTCCCCATCGGGAACCAAAATGGGCCAAGAAGTGCCTGTCTCAGGCCAGATCGGAATTCAGTCGCCGACGCGGACGGTCTGTCCTAGAATGCTGCGAATGAGATTGCCGTTTCGGTAGGCTCGGAACTCGATCTCCAAGCCGATGTCGGTTAGTCGCCTGGCGTAGCTTTGCAGGACATAGCCGCCATCGTCGAGGACACCCATCGCGAAAACATCGAGGCTGTTGTCCTGTATTCGGCCCCATCGCAGGGCATCGCCGCCCATCACCTCAATGTCGCGGCGCCCCGAGAACAGGCTGCCGCGCGTGTCCTCAACGAACAGGCCGTCGCCGCGCCTGGGGATCATGGACAGGTGCTGCAGACGCCATTCAACGCCAGGCACGTCGCGACGGCCATCGACCAAGGTCACGTTCGACCAGCGAATATGTATGGCTCCGCGCTCACCGGCGCCGATCTCAATCTCAAGATCGCGTTCCTCGACGACATTGCCGTCGCCATCGAACACTTCGGCGCTGCCGACATAAACGCCGTAGAACGCCTCGATCGGTTCATCGGCCAGTGCGGTAAGGGGCAACCAACCAAGGACGACGAGAGCAAGGATGAGACGCCGGGTCATGGCGACACCCGCGACAGCTGGCCGTTGACTTCTCTGACCGGCTGACCGTCCTGCAATCGAACGAACCGCAACGCCATGTCACCCCCGTCCAACAACGTTCGATCATAGGTCGAGACTGCGTAGCCGCCATCTTCCGTGATTGCCATCTGATAGACCGACAGGGTTTGGCCGTGCAGCCTCGCCCAACTCATCGTGCCGCCATCGAGTGGGCTTTCCGACGACCCCGCCTCGTAAACATGGGGGTGGTCGGCGGGCGAGAATGTCAGGCTGGCACTTTCACGCCTGATTTCCGGCGCGTCGGGATCGTCGCCGGACCGCCGAACCGTCGTCCATTCAACGGTGAACCGTCTGTCGTCTCCGTCGATCGTAACGTCGAGGTCGCGCCGGTTCATGGCGAAGAACAAGCTGTCCTCCGTCTCAAGAACGCCCATGCCCTGCCAGGTGCCCATGAAGTCGGAAATGGCGACGGTCGGCTCGGCACTTTCCGATGTTTCGTTTTGAGCCAGCGCGGCGCCAAGTGGCAGGACCAACGCCGCCAGCAAAGCCAGAAACCAGCTTCTTAAGTAATTGGCCCGTTCCATCGCAGCGTCTCCGGCTCTTCGATCCATCATGTCCTAAAGCTCTATTACGGCCATTTCGCGACTGGCGGAAGTGACATTAGGATGGCGTTCACGTTACCGCCAGTCTGTAGTCCGAACACGGTGCCACGGTCGTAGAGCAGGTTGAACTCGACATATCGGCCACGGCGCGCCAGTTGATGCTCGCGCTGGGCCTCGGTCCAGGGCAGGTTCATCTTCCTGGCAACCAGCTTTGGATAGATGTCGAGAAAGGCCTCACCGACGTCGCGGGTAAACGCGAAGTCGGCGGACCAATCGCCGCTGTCCAGATTGTCGTAGAAGATGCCGCCGACCCCCCGGGCCTCGTTTCGGTGCTTCAAGAAAAAATACTCGTCGCACCATTTCTTGAAGCGCGCGTAATAGGTCGGATCATGGGCATCGCACCCGTGTCGCAGCCGGGCGTGAAAGTCTGCCGTGTCGGCCGGGTCCTCGACCATCGGCGTGAGGTCCGCGCCGCCGCCGAACCAGCCCTTCGTGGTCACGATCATTCGGGTGTTCATGTGAACCGCCGGCACCAGGGGGCTTTGCATGTGCGCCACCAGGCTGATGCCGCTGGCCCAGAACCGGCCGTCCTCCGCCGCACCGGGAATGCGCGACCGGAACTCAGGCGAAAAGGTTCCATGCACGGTCGAGATATTGACGCCGACCTTCTCGAACACCCGTCCGTGCATGACCGACATCGCCCCACCACCACCTTCGCCGCCGGCATGGTCCGGGCGTTTCCATACCGTTCGCTGAAATCGCCCGGGCGATTGCTGCGATAGCGGTCCGGCGAGGCGATCCTCCAACGACTCAAATGCGCCACAAACCCGGTCGCGCAGTTGGGCAAACCAGTCGGCGGCCGCGTTCTTTTGCTCTTCGGTGGGGACGTTCGGCGCCCTTGGCTCGTCCGCTGTTGCACCCATAATACCTCCGTCTTCGGAACAGTCGGCGAAACTGCCGGCGCGTCCCGCCCGCCGGCCCATTCACATCTCATCGAACACGCCAGTTTGGCGAAGGGCCTCGCCGGCCACAATGGCCGCTGCCGTCACCACGTTCAGCGACCGCGTCCCCGGTCGCAGCGGCACCTTGATCCGCGCGTCCGCCGCGTGGTGCACGATGTCGGGCACGCCCGCGCTCTCGCGCCCAAGAAGCAAGCGATCATCCGGCTCGAACCGGAATTGATGATGGGCGGCGGTCGCGCGTGTTGTTGACAGGACGAGGCGCCCCGCGTGCCGGGAGGCCCGATAGGTCTCCCACGATGGCCAGCGCCGCCACTCCAGAGTATCGAGATAATCCATCGCCACGCGTCGCAACCGGCGATCGTCCAATACGAAGCCGCAAGGCTCGATAATGTCGATACCTGTGCCGAGGCAAGCGCCCAGCCTAAAGATGGCGCCGGTATTCTGCGGAATGTCTGGCTGATAGAGAACAAGGCGCATGCGACTTCCTGACTGTCGGCGCTGGGCGCGCCGACGCTGTTTCGCGGTTGGCAAAGATGCCGCTACGGCGTATACGGTCGCGCCAGCGCATTTCGGGCCTGTTCCGGCCCGGTCCAACCCTTGCGCGTCCCGTTGCCGCATATTCTTTCCGTGCTGGCCGGGAGTGCTATAGAATTTTGCTAAGAGGTCCACGACAAGGACGGACATGGCGGATACTACCGAACACGGTGCCGATCCCGAACATGAGGGCGGCACGAGACGCGATTTTCTTTATCTGACGACCGCGGCCGTTGGTGTCGTCGGTCTGGGCGTTGCGGTGTGGCCGTTCATCAATTCGATGAACCCGGCTGCCGACACGCTGGCCCTGGCGACGGTCGATGTCGATCTGTCGGCGCTGGAGGTCGGCCAGGCAATCACCGTGATGTGGCAAGGCAAGCCGGTCTTCATCCGGTATCGCACACCCGAAGAGATCGCCGAGGCGGAGAGTGTCGACCCGGCGATCCTGCCGGATCCGCAGACCGACGCCGAACGCTTTCCGGTGGAGCCGAACTATATGGTCGTGGTCGGCATCTGCACCCACCTCGGCTGCGTGCCATTGGGCCAGAAGAGCACCGATCCGCGAGGCGACTATGGCGGTTACTTTTGCCCCTGTCATGGTTCGCACTACGATACGTCGGGCCGTATCCGCCAGGGACCGGCACCGGAAAACCTATTGGTCCCCGAATATGCTTTCGTCGAGGAACGTCAAATCGTTATCGGCGAGGCATAACTAGCCGCCGCTAAGGGAGACGGATGCGATGGCCCACGGCTCATCCGCTGTAGATTTCAAGAACCCGGCAGTGCGCTGGATCGATCGGCGCCTGCCACTCTTCAGCATGATGCATCGGGAGTATGGCGAGTTCCCGACGCCCAGGAATTTCAACTATCTTTGGAATTTCGGCGCGCTCGCCATGTTCTTCCTGATCTTGATGATCGCGACCGGTGTCATGCTGGCGATGCACTACACGCCGAGCT
>JBCBSH010000074.1:0-18867 GCA_039819285.1 Pseudomonadota bacterium | reverse complement strand
CCGGATAGGCTGGTCACGAGGCGACGGGCGAAGCGCTCGATGCCCAGGTCGGCCAGCGCGTCGGCGGCGATGGCGCGATCATGGGCGCGGGGCGAGCCGAAGGTGCCGATCTGGCGCGCCCGTCCCATCAGCACGATGTCCATCACCGTGTAGGCAAAGGGCGTCGAAAACCCCTGGGGCACGTAGCCTATGGCGTCGGGCAGGTGCAGCGTGCCGGCGCTGGTCTTGATCAGGCCCACCAGGCATTTCAGAAGCGTCGTCTTTCCGCGGCCGTTCGGCCCCAGAATGCCGAAGACCTGCCCGGCCTCGATCTCGAACGAGAGGCCCTGGAAGACCCAGGCATCGCTTCTGGGATAGCGAAACCCGATGCCCCGCGCCGCGATCATGCCTCCCACCCCTTGCGCTGGGTCCGGCGCAGCAGGACGCCGAAAATCGGTGCGCCGATGATGGCGGTCAGGACACCGAGGGGGATTTCGGCCGGGGTCAGGGTCCGCGCCACGGTATCGACCGCGATCATGTAACTGGCGCCGAGCAGGGCCGAGGCGGGCAACAGGCGCCGGTGGTCCGGCCCCACGATCATGCGCGCAAGGTGGGGCACTACCAGGCCGACCCAGCCGACGATGCCGGCGATCGCGACGGTCGAGGCGGTTATGGCCGTGACACAGATCAGGGCGATCCATCGGGTGCGCTCGACCGGGACGCCCAGCGCCTCCGCCTCTTCATCGCCGAGCGACAGGAGGTTGATACCGAACCGCATCATCAGCAGCGGCAGGCCGAACAGGACCAGGGCCCCGGCAACGATGGCGACCTTGGTGAAGTTCGCCACTGCGAACGAGCCCATCAGCCAGAAGACGATTGCCGGCAAGGTATCGTTGGGGTCGGCCAGATATGTCAGCAGCGACACCAGGGCGCCGAACAAGGCGGAGACGACAACCCCGGCGAGCACGAGCATCAGGATGGGCGATCGCCCGTCCTGCCGGCTGACCAGATAGACGATCATGACCGCGAGCAGGCCGAAGACAAAGGCGAGGCCGATCAGGGCCGCCGCGCCAAGGACCAGCAGGATTGCCAGCGCCCCGCCGAATGCCGCTCCGGACGAGACCCCGATCATCTGGGGGCCGACCAGCGGATTGCGGAAGATGCCTTGCAGGGTCGCGCCGGCCAGGGCCAGGCCGGCGCCGCAAAGCGTGGCGACTAAGACCCGGGGCGCGCGCACGAGTTCGACCACGCGCCAGTCGGTCTCGCCCACGCCGGCGCGGCCAGGACCGACCCCGATCCAGCCCCCCGCTATCGTCATCAGGTCCCAAAACCCGACCGGGTATCGTCCCACCGAGAGGGAGACGCCGGCCGCCGCGAGCAGCAGCAGGACCAGCGCCGTGGTCACGCCAATACCTTGAAGGTCGGTTCCGCCAAACGCGCGGCTGTTTTCGGTCTGGACGGAGGAGTCCATGGCGCCGCCCCTTATGTTGAGGGCCTACGCGCCGCTAGTCGGCGCTGAAGACGTCGTAACCGGCGGCCCCGCCATTGGCCTCCAGCCTCAGCACGGCGTCGATCTGCTCCACGCTGGGCGTTTGGCCGTAGATCCAGCCATAGGCGTCAGAGATCGCCTCGCGCAGCGGATAGTCGACCTGGTCCGGCTGCAGAACCTCTGCCAGCCACATCCACATCAACGGCGATTCCTGGCTCGGCGGGTCCCAGCGATAGCCGCCCAGCGGCACCTGATAGACGCGGCCGTCGCGCACGGCGCTGACCCCGGAAAACAGGGGGTTGTCATAGACGTCCTGGGGCGACAGGCCGCTTTCGAAACCGTTCAGCAGGATGACTTCCGGGTCCCAGGCGATGATCTGCTCAGGGTCCACATTGAGCCAGCCGCTGGCGCCGTCGGCCGGGTTCTGGCCGCCCGCCAGATCGATGTAAAAGTCGTTGTAGGTGCCTTCGCCGGCGACGCGCAGATTTGACAGAAAGCGCAGGAAATAGACGACGCGCGGGCGGTCCTCGTCGCTGACCCCCGATAAATCGTCTTGTACCGTCTGCATGACCTCGTCGCGCCAGTCGATCAGGCGTTCCGATTTATCCTCGTTCCGGGTCACCGAGCCGATGATGTTGATCCACTCGCGGGTCAGATCCTCCGTGCCATAGGCCAGCGTCAGCACGTCCAAGCCGGCATCGGTCAGTGGCAATACGATGTCGTCGCCGCGCGTGCCCCATTGGATGACCAGGTCCGGGTCCAGCAGCAGCACCTCTTCCACATTGGGCGCGAAGCCGTCGCCGACGAAATCGGCCGGGATCTCTTCGGCGGCCGGAAAGAACTCACCCAGAATGCCGTCCATCAGGGCCGAGCGCGACAGGGGATGCATGCCGGCCAGCCGCTCCGTCCCGCCATCGATCGCCACCACCATCGCGGCGGCCGGGATTGGGATCGTCACGATGCGTTCGGCCGGACCGTCCAGCGTGATTGAACGATCATACTGATCCGTCACCGAGATCGGCTGGGCGTTGGCGCCGCCGCCAATAGCAAGCGCGCTTAGTAGAACAAGGGGGGTGGCCAGTGGGCGATCAAACACGCGTCGGTCTCCGCTAGAAATGAGGGGCGCCGCAAATCTACGCCAGCCCAGCCAAAAACTGCAACCGATTCTCATTCGCGTTCATATTTGTCCGATGTCTTGGCGTCTCGGGAGGCGAAATGGCCAGACACGCTGGCATGATCTTTGTCCAGCCGGCTGGGCGAAATCGGCGGGGACTCAAGGGCGCGGCAGCACAGCGCGTCGAGCGCCCATGAAACGGCCCCGGCCTCACAATAGTCGCCCGGATGCCCGAGCCCGCACAGCAGCAACTCGTCGAGATCATGGTCGCGGCCGGTCCTCTCGGACCGGCCTTTGACACGCGTTGGCATCACCGTCCGTGCCTGTCAGTCAACGGAGGCCGGCCAGGCGTCGGGATCGATGCTGCCCAGTATTTCGAACGCCCCATCGCCTTGCGGAACGATGATGTAAGTGATGCCCATCGGCTCGGGATAAATGCCCGTCGCCGCCTCGAACGGGTCGTCATGGCCGACCAGGACGGTGTTGACGCCGGCCGGCGGCACTGTGCCGAGATGCGGCACGACCCGGTCGCGCATCGCGGCGGTCTGCTCATCGGTGTAGGTTTCGGCCGGCTCGAAGTTGAGATCGGCGTTCTGCTCGTATTCGCCGAACGCGAGGTCGGCTGTCTGCCAGGCGCGGCAATACTGGCTGCTGATCACGGCGCCGACCGGTATGTCCAGCCGCGCGAACGCGTCGCCAATCTCGCGCGCCTCGTGCCAGCCCTCCTCGCTCAACATGCGCTGGGTGGAGCAGTCGCCCATCACCGCGTCGATCTGATCGGCATAATCCCGCTCGGTCTGGGCATGGCGGATGAAGATTACGTGGCCGCCGTCGCGCATGGCCTCGACAAGCTCTTCGCTGGTCACGGCGCCGGACTGGCCATGAGCAGGTGACGCGCCGCCGACTGCCAGCATCATTAACGATGCGCCGGCAAGTAGCAGGGTTGCGGTAGGGTTGATGAAAGAAGTAGCGCTGGATCCCGATCGGATCATGAATGTCCCCCAATTTGAACGGCAAGATGTTTAGCAAAGATAATGAGAACGATTCTTATTATCAAATCGACATGGCGTCGCAGGCCGGGTCGACACCGCTTTGAAGCGCCGATCGACAGCCGCCTTGAAATGCGCCAGAGCTTCGGGACCGCCACCCAAAGCCCCCCGATCGGCGATCGCAGGCTCATTGCCCGGCATCGCAACTGGCGTTAGAACCGCAGGCGGATTGTCTTCGACCGTTCAGCGGCGTCCGACCATGCCTTTGTCCGCCCCGCCCAACCCGGTGATGTTTTTCAGGCCCGAGGCCTATCGGGTCGGCGAGCGGGTAGAGGGCCGCCAAGCGGCGGGCGAGTCCTTCCTGAAGGGGCTGGTGCGCCACGGCGGCTATGAGCAGTTCTTCGTCGCCTCGCCCAGCGTGGAGGAAAGCAAGGCGTTTCTGGCCTTGGTTGACCAATGGCGCGACGAAATCGGGACCAGGGCGGCGGAAGGTACGAAGGTCATTCACATCCCTTACGCGGTGATCCACAAGGCGCGGCAGACCGGGCTCGTGTGGCGGCCTGATCCGATGATCGGCGAGTTTGCCTGGTGGCGCCGGCGCGTCGACCCTTGGGGGTTCTCCCTTTGTGGTGTGGCCCACTCGACTGCCGGCGACCGGATCGTCGGTGGCTTGGTCGACATGGTGCGCGCGCCGACGGAGGCTTGGGACGCTGTCATCTGCCCCTCGCGGGCGGTAAACAGCATGATCAAGGCGGTGCTGGATGCTGAATGCGCATACCTGAAGGAACGGTTCGGCGGCGAACCGTCCTGTCCGGTCCAACTGCCGGTGATCCCGCTTGGCGTCAACGAAGACCTGTTCGCGCCGACCGATCAGCGGCGCGCGGCGGGTCGGGGGCTGCGGCAACGCCTGAACATAGGCGACCAGGACATCGCAGCCCTGTTCGTCGGCCGGCTGTCGGCCAAGCGCAAGCTGAACCCGGGACCAACCTGTATGGCCCTACAGCAGGCCGCGGCGGCCATCGACGCCAATCTGCACATGATCTGGTGCGGTTGGTTTCGCGACGACAAGGACAAGGACGCCTTTCTCGACACCGCGCGCCAGGTCGCTCCCGACGTCGTCTTTCACTATGTCGACGGCCAAAAGCCGCAGGTGCGTGAGAACATATGGCATGCGGCCGACCTGTTCGTTGCTTTGGTCGACAACGTCCAGGAGACGTTCGGCCTGGTGCCGGTCGAGGCCATGGCGGCCGGCCTGCCGGTGGTGGCGACTGACTGGGACGGCTTTCGCGATACGATCGAGGATGGCGTTACTGGCATGACGGTGGCCACCGCGATGCCCCCGCCGGACGCCGGTCGGCGGACCGCCTGGCGCTATGAGTGTTTCTATCTCGACTTCGCTGAGTATCTGCATGCGATCACGCAGACGGTGTGGATGGATATCGGGGCGGCGGGCCGGGCGATCGCCAAGCTGGCCAATGATGCCGACTTGCGCGCCAGAATGGGGGCCGCGGGCCGCGACCGGGTCGCCAAGCTTTATGACTGGCGCAACATCATCCCGCAGTATCAGGATCTATGGCGCGAACTGGAGGCCCGCCGGCTTGCGGCGGCCGACGCCGACCTGGGCGATCACAAACAGCAGGGCGGCCGGGCGCTCGATCCGTACCGTATGTTCGCGTCTTACCCGTCCGCCCTCTGGCGAGAGGACGACCATCGCGTGATCGGCGCCTCCCCGGCATTGCCTAAGGACGTAATCGCCTTTTCGCCGAGGCTGGGTATGCCACCGCAAGACTCTGATTTCTCTGCTGGCTTGGACGGCGCTGAACTGGGCGCGCTGCTGCCTGAGGACAGCGTGACGGATGGTGGCAGCGTTACTGATACGGGCTGGATCACGCTGGCCCGCCATCTCCGCTGGCGCGACACCGGCGAACCGCCGGCAAGGCCCGAAAAGAAGGCTCGGAAACCAGCCCGTAAGCGGAAACCGAAGAAGATCGACGCTGCGGACTAGTCGGCGAGGGACTCGGTTCTGCGCCGCCAGCGTCAATCAACTCCATTGAGGCCTTCCCGATGCTTGAAACCACCATCGAGGCGTTGATCGAACAGGGCATGTCGGTCGCGTCGTCCCCCGTTTTCAGTGCCAACCGGATCTGGGCGCGACACAGCAACGAGAAGGCCGACGTTGCCCGGACACTGGCGCGGGTTATTCGGACCTTGAGCCAGCATGCGCCGCTGTCGCGCCCGTTGCGCGCGCTGTCGATCGGCTGCGGCAACGAACCCCAATTCAGGCTTTTGCAGGCCACGTTCGAGGGTGGCATTTGGCTGTATGATCTGGACCAAGGGGCCTTGGACGCGGTGAGCGAGCGGGTGGGGCGCCAGATGATTGAAGGCGTCGAGACGGTGCAAGGTGACTATGCCGCCGATTTCCTCAACGGTGAGGCGGCGGAGGCGGTCTTGCAGTCCAAGCTCGGCGGTCGGCAGTTTGACCTGATTACGCTGCATCACTCGCTCTATTACAGCCCGCCCAGCCAATGGCGACCGATTGTTGAGACGCTGTATCGGACAATGCTGGCGCCGACGGGCGCGATCCATATCGCATTGATGTCGCCGGCGGCGCATGGCGAGGGATCGAACAACTGGCTCTACAACCATTTCACCGAAAAGTACTTCGGCCACGTGAATGACCAGGGTTTGGGCTCGCTCAAGGCACAGCTTTGCGACGACACCCACCTTGCGGACGCCGAGATCTTGTCCAAGACCAGCGAAGTCAGTTTCTTCGTTGGCGACTTCGCCGCCTATATGGCGCCCGTGTGGATGGTTCTGCTGTATCCAAGCGTCCATCCGTTCAGCGTCGACCAGCGCCGCCAGATTACGCGCTATGTGCTGGAGACACTCTGGTTGCGAAACCGCCCTCTGACTGAAGTGATTGATCACCTGGTCATCTATCGCGGCCTGCCGTCAAAAGGGTTGATCTAGCCGTCCCTCGGCGACCTCAACGCGGGTCCAAGGCCCGGAACCTCTCGCCGCGCCACAGGGTGAAGATCAGGATCATCGCGATCACAACGGCACCAAGCGCCACGGAATAGGGCAGGTAGATGCTGATGGCCATCAACTGGCCGCCCAGGAACGAGATGATCCCGGCGCCCAGCGTGTACAGCGCCACCGTCACACCCATGACCCAGCCCTGCTCATTTTCATCCACGCTTGCGGAGAATAGGCTCAACATCAGCGGATAGTTGATCCCGAACGCGACCACGAAAGGCAGGATGGCGACATAGGACAGGGCGCCGGTGGGGTTGACCATGACGATCAGCAGCCCCAGCCCCATGACGAATAGCGTGGCGTAGATGATGCTCTTCTTCGCAAAACGGCGGTCGAGTGGACCCACCAGGAATGCGCCCGATGCCGCCATCCCAATGCCGAACACGATCAGAATGATGCTGTTCTGCGTGGTGTCAAACTGAAAGCGGCTATAGAGGAAATTGTCCAGGAAGACGAAGAACGTGTTGAGCGACAGTTGCGAGCAGAAGAATACCAGCGCCAGGCGGAGGACGACGGGCCGCTTGGCGGCGTGCCAGAGCGTTAGGAAGACATCTGTGATTTTGATTTTGATCGGCCGGCGTTCGAATTTGACGTTTTGGTAGAAAATGACGACCAGCATGAGGTTCACGAGCACCAGAATGCCGGCGGCGTAAAATGGCGCCTGGATCGAGGCCAGGTTGCCCAAAAGAGCCTCATTGGTCAGCAGTCCGCCCAGCAACGGGCCGATCAAAAGGCCCACGCTGACCGCGACGATGACATAGCCCATCAGCCTCGTCTTCTGCTCGGGACTGGTGCTTTCGTCGACAAAGGCGGCTTGGGCGATCGGCTGGTTGCCGGCGGTGAAACCCGTGATGATGCGCGCCACCAGCAACAGCACAAAACTACTCAGATAGAGGGCGACGACGGTCAGAACGTAGCCAAGGAACGCGCCGCCCAGGCAGATCAACAGCCCTTGCTTGCGGCCGATGAAGTCCGAAAGTTTGGAAATGTAAGCCGCACCCAGGAACCAGCTGAGGAAGAACACGCCCATCGTGATGCCGAAGTACAGCTCGCGCGTGCCTGTCGACGTGCTGGTGTCCAGGAGCGTCTGGCTCGGGTCCAGCAAGAGGGTGGTCAGAACCGGGATCACAAGCCCTTGGCCCATGACGTCCAGCATGATCACCATGTACAGCGCGATTGTTCCGATCTTCATGGTCGGCGAATCCCAGGTTGACCCCGCGCGTTCAAGGCGTCGCACATGGGTCGCGGCTTGAAAACCCCAATTTGCGACTGCGACCGGCGGGGCGCGTATTGATTGGGTTGTATCAGCCCGCGTTCAGCTTCTGCACGTCCGCGCCTCGCCACAAGAGACCGATCAGGCCCAGGGCGACCACGAAACTGCAGATCGAGACGAAGAACGGCAGGCGGATATCGATCGCCATCAACGGCCCGCCGGCGATCGAGATGATGCCGGCCGCAAGGGTGAACACGGCAACCGAAACGCCCATCACCCAGCCCTGTTCGGTCTGATCGACGCAGGCGGAGAACAGGGTCAGCATGGTCGGGTAGGTAATGCCGAAGGCGGCGATCAAGGGCACGATCGTGACATAGGCGAAGATCGGTGAATCGTTGATGATGAACAACACCTCCGCCAGCGCCATGATGGTGATGCAGGCGAAGGCGACGCTGGTCTTGCGGGCGCGCTTGCTGATCGGCCCGACCATGAAGCCGCTGAACACGGCCATGGTGACGCCCAGCACGAGCATGGCCAGGCTGTTTTCAAAGATGTCGAACTGGAACCGGCTGTAGAAGTAATTGTCCATGAAGACGTAAAAGCTGACGATCCCGAACTGCTGAAAAAAGAACACGATCGACACCTTGGCCACATTCGGCCGGTGTCCCGCTTGCCACAGGGTCAGGAAGATTTCGATAGGCCGGAACTTCAGCTTGCGCCGGGTGAAATTGACGTTATGGAAATAGATCGCGATCAGAATGATGTTCAGGACGATCAGGGCGCATGCAACATAGAAGGGCAGTTCCAGCGAGGCGATGGCGCCGATCAGCGAACTGTCGGACAAGACGCCGCCGATGACCGGCCCGATCACAAGACCGATGGCCATGGCGACGATGATCAAGCCCATGTAGCGCGTGCGCTGCTCGTCACTCTCGCTGATATCGACGAGAGCCGCCTGGGCGATGGGTTGGTTGCCGGCGGTAAAGCCTGACACAGCGCGGCCGATCAGCAGCAGGATGAAGCTCTGGAAGACCAGGGCCAGGATGGTCAAGACGTAGCCGGCCAGCGCACCGGACAGGCAGATCATGATGCCCTGCTTGCGGCCGATATAGTCGGACACCTTGGAGATGTAGGCCGCGCCCAGAAACCAGAACAGAAAGAAGGTGCCGATCACCAGGCCGTAGCCGAACTGGCGCGCGCCGACGGGGGTGTCTTGCGGCATGAACCCCATGGAAGGGTCCATGATCAGATTGTTGACGATCGGAAACAGCAGCCCCTGGCCCATGACGTCCAGCACGACCACCATCAGCAACGCGATGTTCGCCATTCGCATGGGCGGCGACCTCTGTTCCGCAACTCAAGGCAGAACGCGTCGCACAGAACGGGCCAGGGCGCAAACCCAAAGCGGAGGGCGCCCCTACCGCAGCACGGCTTAAGTCGGTCGGCTACATCCAATCGAAATCGTTCGGAACGTCGTCTGCCGAAGCGTCGTCGATGATGTCCCAATCGAAGCCGGGCCGTTCATCCGGCTCGCCGGAGACGAAATCATTGGCGAACTCTGTGAACTCGAACTGGATGGTCTCGGTGCCGTCGCCGTTCAGAACGAAGTCTTCGACCAACGTACCGTCGAAGGTGAAGTTGGCGACCGGGACGTATTCACCGTTCTCCAGCCGCCAGACCTCGACATCGAGAAGTTCTGGATCGTCGCCCAGGGCCGCGTGCCGGGCGAATAGGGCGCTCAGGTCGTCGCTTGCGCGCGTGACCGTCAGCCCGCGCGTCGTGGCGACAGATGAAGACGTTGACACGGACGTCGACGCGCCAAACGCGAAACTGTCGAGCGTTTCCCAATCCGCATCGCCGTACTTGAACACGTAGATCAGTTCATCACCGTTGGACGGTTCGTCGCCGACCTGCAGCGGGGCAGCGGGATCGGACACTCCATAATCGTCGAACGCCGTGTTTGTTTCGACACCGCCGACGGCCGATCGTGTAGCCACGGAGATCTGATTGCTAAAGAAGGTCAGGACCTGGTCCAACCCGCCGACATCGGCCTTGGTCGACGACTCGGCGATGTAGGCATCGTCAAGGTCGATCTTGAACAGGACGACATCCGGCCCGTCCGGTTCGGTTTGGGCGACGCCGGCCAGTGTTACGTCACTCAGCGTTCCGTTGAACTGCCTTGCATCAAGACGCGAGAAGTCGAAGGCATCGCTGTCGACATTGACCGACAGGCCGCCCGACCTTGCGGCTTCTATCACGGACTGGCCGTCCCCGCGCGCGAACTCGATGTTGCGCCCGACATCGAACGAGAAATCGTCGATCGCGACCCAATCGGGATCCAGATCATAGTCACCATTGACGGGTAATCCCGCGGTGGCGTCGCCGACGTAGAGGAAATAGCTCAGGCTACCGCCGAAGGTTCCGGCCGCGAGCGACTGGTCCCAATCGAAACTGGCCTGTCCGCCGCCAAGGGGCCGGCCGCCGGCGAAGTCCCAGGACACCGTTTCCGTTCGCGAGCTCGTCGGGTCGATCGATCTGGTGGTCTGGGTGAACTCGTTGACCGCGAAAACAAGCCGCTCCGCACCATCCCCGGTCGCGACATAGTCGGATGCCAGGACCTTTCGGAAGTCGTAGCTGGCCACCTCTTGAGAGCCGCCTTGATCAACGCGCCAGACCTCGATCTCCAGCAGGCCTTGCTCAAGGCCCTCCGTCGCGTCGGCGGCAAGTGCGGCGCTAAACGCGTCGGAGGCACGGTCTATGATCAGCGCGTTCGGCCTCGCGGGGTCGCCGGCATCCGCGCCGAACGAAAACCCGTCGATCTCAACCCAAGCGCCGTTGTCCAGCCGCATGACATAGACCAGCCCGTCACCGCCAGTGCCGGATTCGCCTTCAAGGGGCGGTATTGCATCCCGCTGAGTGATCTCGTCGGGATCGAAGACCTCTGCCGGCAGCGGATTGCCGTCCGGGTCGAGCGCTGTGGTTTCCCATGTGAGGCCGGAGCCATCGACATCCTCTTGCAATTGCAGCGTCAGCCGATAGTCGAAACCTGTTTGCCCAACTGTTTCCGAGGCGGCATCGACGATCGCCCTGGTGAGCCCCAGCCGGAAGAACTCGGTGGTCTCGCCTTGACCATCCGTTGAAATCCCCACCAGTGCGGCGTCGGTCATACCACCGTTCAGCAGCAACCCGTAGATATCCGAAACGTCGAGCGTGGCGTCGGCCAAATCGAGTGCAAGACCAGAGAATCCAACGGGTGGCGGTGGCCCCCGGCCTATTGGGATCGCCGGTATCGACAGGCCGAGATCGTAGGCGTCTACCTCGATCCATCCTTCCGTTGTGATGAAGGAAGTGTCGTGCGCGCCATCGCCGAGCTTTAAGTAGAAGGTAAGTGGGGCAGGGGGCTGCGACGTTTCGTCGGGGCCCGGCCAGTCGAACCCGGCCACGGAGGCGGCCAATCCCGCTCCAGGGGTAGCCCCCGTTTCAAACGTGAAATCGGCTTCCCCATCCCCATCGGCGTCAAACGCTTCGGCAAACGTGCCGAACTCGATTGCCGCGCTCTCGATGCCGCCCGACTGCTCGACCGACAGGATCTGGGCGAAGCCCAACTCGAAGCTGGCGATCGGTGTTCGATCGCTTATTCCGACCTGCCACACTTCAAGGTCGAAGGTGGTCAGGTTTCCTTCAAGCTGCGCCGCGAGCTTGGCGCTTTGCCCGTCCGGTTGCCGCGTCAGGCTTAGCCGCCCCGTCGAACTCGCTGTGGGCGGCAGCGACAGATCATACGAGTCGAGCTCGATCCAGGTATCGTCGTCGATGCGAAGAACGTAGACCGGGCTCTTGCCTGTCGCGCTGTCCGGCGTGTCCAGCGCGTCCCTTTGGTCCGGTTCCAGCGGCCCCGAGGCGAACACCTGCCCCGGAACAATCTGACCCTCCTGAGTTAGCTCATCGGTTTGGTAGGTCAGCCGTTGGAAGTCCAGGGAGACGGTTTGATCCAAGCCATCTGGGCCGCCCGTGGTGTGCGACCCGGTGACCGCTGGCCTAGTAACCTCAATCCGAACCAGTTCGCGATTCGACGGGGGCTCTCCATTCGGCCCGACCGCCTCCGACGAGATACCGACCAAGATGGCGTCGCCCAGCGGCGCGCCCGACACCAGGTTCGCGTCAAGGCGCGCCATGTCGAACCCCGTAGCGCCGAAATTGATCGTCAGGTTGCTGAGCTCTCGTTGACCGATCTCGACATCCGTTTCGCCCGGCGTCACCGTGATATCGCCGTTGACACCAAAGGCAAAGGCGTCGACCTCGATCCACCCTTCGCCGGCCGGATAATCGGGATCCGTGGAGTTGCCGCGATCCAGCCCCTCGATCTTCAGGAAGTAGGTTAGCGGCTCATCGCCGGGCGTGTTCTCCACCCGCACTTGAACGTTCTGTGTGGACACGGCCGACCCGTCATCGGCGCCGATCGTCACCTCATAGATGTTGTCGCCATTGGCGTCACGCGGCGCCTCGAAGTCGGGCGGCCTCCGAAACCGCAGTTCTTCGGTGACTGCGTCAAAAAGAAAGAGACTGGCGTCCGGGCCGCCAAGGAGCGAGAGCTTCACGGGTTGACCGTCGGGGTCTAAGGCGGCGGGCATGTACGCGGGCGCCGTCTCGTTCTCGGCAATGGCGACGAACCCCTGCGAGGTGAAAACCGGGGCTTCGTTGACGTTCTCGACACTGACGCTGCCGTCGAACTCTATGAAGTCGAACGCGTCGCTGGCCCGGATGACTATCTCGTAATTGTTGTCGCCGTCAGCATCTTCCGGCGCTTCGAAGTCCGGCGCGGTCTTGAAGGTGACGAAACCGGTCGACGGATCGATGTCGAACAGATCCTTGTCGGCGCCACCGGACAGGCTGTAGCTGATGTCGTCGCCATCCGGATCCACGACTGTAAAGCGCTGTCCGGTGCCGATCTGGTTTTCGGGCGCGACTGCCGAGATGCGGTCGGTCAGGACCGGCGCGCTGTTGCTGCCGTCCAGAAACACGCGCGCATCGGCAAAGAAGGCCATCTCCACATTGACCAGCGTGTCGGTGCCGGTGTCTCCGTCCCCGGGATCGATATCCTTGATGATCGTCGGCGCGCCATTCTGGCCGATGGTGATTTCGTAGCCCAGCTTGGAGTAGGCCCTGAGATCGAAGACATCGGCGCCGCCGCGCCCGTCAACGAAGTCGTTTTTGTCGGTCCCGGCAAACGTTTCCGGCAGATCGCTGCCGGTCGTGCCGCCGTCGACATCGCCGACATCGTCGGCCGCGTCATCGACGGCGTCCTCCAGCGCCTGGCCCGTAAAGTTCTCCTCCGCAGCCGAACTGTCGTCCGCACCGCCGGCCTCCGCCAACGCCGGGGCGGCGCCGGTTTGCACCACGATTTGAACTTGGGCGATCTCCTCCAGCGCGGAGGCCGCGTCGGCCGGGTTCTGAGCGGCGGTTTGGGTCGCGCCGTTGGTCTCGGCAATCACGCTTGCCGCACCGGCCAAGGTCTCTTCGGATAGCGGGCCGCCGCTGGAGGCCGCGTTCACGATCGCCGCAATCACCGACGGGTCACTGAGGTCGATCGGGCCGGTGGTCTTGGCAAGCGCGCCCGCCAGCGCGTCGAGGGCCGCTATTTGAGCCTGGCCCGGCTCCAGGCCGGCGCCGTTGAGCAGGGCGGCGACCTGCTGGATCGTGTTTTGAGCCTGGACCGCGACCGATTGGGCGCTGATGCCGGTGGCCGACTGGCCTGGGTCGCCTGACAGCGCCGCTGCGATGGGGTCGAAGCCGGTCAGGTCGCCGGCATCGCCCAGCCCGAACGCTTCGACGATCCTCGCGGCCGCGCCTTGTTGGCTGAGGCCCAGTTCCATCAGCACGACGATCAGCGTCGTCAGCGGGGTGACGACTGTCGAGCCGGCGGGCGCCCGCAACTGACCGAAGAACGGCAGGCCGGTCGACACGTCGATGCCGCCGGAGAGGACCAACTGGCCTTCAGGGTCGGCCAGCACAAAGTTCCCGCTGGCGTCAGTAACCGCCGAGGCCTCGCCTTGGTCTTGCTGGCCGTCGCCGTCGGCATCCGCGAACACCGTCGCGCCGGAGACATACCCGTCGATGGCGGCCCCCTGGGTCAGGGCAACGGACCCCGTGATCATGATCTCGACGGTCACCGGAGTTGACAGGCCCTGTCCGTCGGACGCCCGGTAGACAAAGCTGTCGGTGGCTTCGTCGCCGTCTCCCAGATCGTCGAAAACGCCATTCGGATCGTAGCTGTACGAGCCGTCCTCATTGACCGTGAGCAGCGCCCCGGACGGCAGCGCGATCTCGATCCCGACATTGGCGGCCGACCCCTCGACTGAGCCGACCGTGAGCGCGTCGCCGTTGAAATCCGTGTCGTTGGCGAGCAGACCGTCAACCGCCGCCTTGTCGATGGTCTCCGCCTCGTCGACGCGGGCCTGGTCGGCGACGCCAAAGGGCACGGTGTTGCGGTCGTCCAGAAAGACCTCGAAACCGTCGGCGAAAAGCAGGCGCTCGACACCGGCCAGAAAGTCCGTGCCGTCGGCGCCGTCTCCACCGACATGCTCGACCCGCCAGACAGGGCCAATCCGGCTGATCGCATAGTCGTCGAACGTAGATTGGAAATGAGCGGTGTCGTCGCCGCGACCGCCCAACAGCAAGTCGGTTCCCGCTCCGCCGCTCAGGTGGTCGTTCCCAGACCCGCCGGACAGCAGGTCGTTGCCTTCGTTACCCTCGATCTCATCATTGCCGCTGCCGCCGAATACACGGTCGTTGCCAGCGCCGCCGATCAGCCGGTCGTTCCCCCAGAGCCCGAAGAGCCAGTCATTGCCGTCGGTGCCGACAATCTCGTCGGCGCGCCAGCCGCCGAACCGCCATTGCCCTGCGTCGCTAATCCGATAGTCTGCCGAGCTGTCGACTTGCGATGACCAAATAGATTCGGCTTGTTTATCGCCGCGCCAAAAACTGTTCTTCCAAAATCTCGGCATCTCGATCCCCCTTTTTTTCCATTGGGAACCGGACAAACCGACTAGATTATTGGCTATTTAATTAGGATTATTTCCAAGGCCGGAGACGGCCTCGCTGATCGACTGTCAGGTTCGGTGTCACCCTACGTTTCTCTTGAATAAGTGTCCAACAACTAAAGTATTAATATCGATAACCAAAACTCATCGAATGCGCGGATAGGTCACATAATCAGTTCGAACTCGTCCGATGCAACTGATACGCCGTTGATCAGGATCTCGAGCCGGTGCGTGCCGGGATAGTATTGGCGCGTGGTAATCTTGCGGATCGCGTGCCGACGGCCGGCCCGGTGGCGTTCCCTGGGTTCGAGCGTCACTGCCTTCCACTTGAAGACCTTGCCGGTGGTACCGCCATTGGCCTTTCGATGGTGGATCGCGTAGTCGATGATCAGCGGCTGAGGTTGGTCGCGCGTTGAGTCCAGAACCAGTGTGAATGCCAGCGCGTCGCCGAAGGTCACTTGTGGCGTTTCGATCGTCAAGTCGGCTACCGTCACTTTCGGGCGGCCGTAGCCGAGCGCCTTCAGCGTCGGCCGGTGCCCCTGCTTGATCAGCGTCCGGCAGGCATGCCGAACCAGTTGCTGACGCCCACGGCTCGCACCCTTCAGCCATCGCGCCGCGATCCCGGCCACCAGATCCGGGTGATCCTTGGCGATGTCGTTCAGATTGTTCGCCACGGAACGCCGCACATACTCCGACGGGTCATCCTTCAGCGCTTCCAAGATCGGCAGCAGCGGGGCCGGGTCCTTGATGAAGTGCGGCAGTTGCATGGCCCAGGGCAGGCGCGGGCGGGTGCCTTCCGAACACAGGCGCCGGACATGGCGGTCGGGGTCAGCGGTCCACTGCATCAGCTTTGCCAACGTCCTGTCCGGGTCGTCCAGCAGGAAAAAGCGAATGCCGAATTCGGAACTGAACCGCTTGGTCATTTCCTTCAGCAGGGTCATGGAAAGATCGAAATGGCCAAGGCCGTGGTCGCCGACATAGGCCGTCATCGGCATGACCGCCCAGCCGGCGATCCCGTCCGCACCCACGACCGCGCCGCCGATATCGCCGTCATGCGCCGGCGCCAGGCTCGCGAGCATGATCGCGCCAGCTCGCTCGAAATCATCGGGCAGGTGAGTCGCCATCGCCGCCGTGATTTGCGCTGATCTTTCCTTCAGTTCCAGTGCCGCCAAGTCGGCCGATGCGGCCGCCACAAAGCCGCCTTGGTCGAAATCGAGCCAGGCTCGGCGGAAATGCCGGGCCATGCCTTCGATGACGTCGAGATTGAAGAAGTTCTTGAAGGGTTCGGGCATGGCGGCGGCTTGACAACCTGTCTCGTGAAGGAAGCCGACGAGCCGGCAACGTCATGGATGACTAGCATGGACCCTGCTGACACCCTAATGACAGCAATCCACGCCGACCTTGACGTGCCGTGTCCTAGCCGCTCTTTTGCGGGCGGGCGATTCCGGCCCGGGGGAACCAGGAATGAGAACGACCATCCGCGCCCTTCTGGCAGCCGGCGGGGACGGCGCGCCGTCGATCGGTGCGCCGGATCGAAAAGCGCTGGATTTCAAAGGGCTACGCAACCTCGTCGATCGCACGGTCGAGGCGCTGAACGGCATGGGCATCGGCCGAAACGACCGGGTTGCCATCGTCCTGCCGAACGGTCCCGCCATGGCGGCCGCGTTTGTGGCGATCGGCGCCGGCGCGACAACGGCACCCTTGAACCCGGCCTATCGCGAGGAGGAGTTTTCGTTTTACTTGAACGACTTGGGGGCCAAAGCTCTGGTCTTACAAGAGGGCGACGAAACCCCGGCACGCAGCGCTGCACAAAAAGCGGGTTTGGCAATCATCGAGTTGCGGCCCGGCGAGTCTGGTGACTTTGCGTTGATCGGCGACGGAATCGACTCCGGGCCTCTGGACTGGGGCGGCTTTGCCGAGCCGGATGACATCGCGCTGATCCTGCACACATCGGGCACGACCTCGCGGCCCAAGATCGTGCCCCTGACCCAGGCGAACATCGCCGCGTCGGCGCGGCATATCGGCGAGACGGTCCATCTGTCGCCGGATGATGTCTGCTTGAACATCATGCCGCTGTTCCACATCCACGGGCTGATCGCGGCGGTCCTGTCGTCGCTGGCCGCCGGCGGCTCTGTCGTCTGCACACCCGGTTTCAACGCGCTGCGGTTCTATTCCTGGCTCGACACGGTGCGGCCAACCTGGATCACGGCCGTTCCGACCATGTATCAGGCGATCCTGGCGCGCGCCGCGCGGCACGGCGACATCACCGCTGAGACGCGTTTGCGCCTGCTGCGGTCGTCGTCGGCGTCCCTGCCGCCGCAGGTCATGAAGCGGCTGGAAGAGACCTTTGGCTGCCCGGTCATAGAAAGCTATGGCATGACCGAGGCCGCGCATCAGATGACCTCCAACCGGTTGCCGCCGGGCAAACGCAAACCCGGCTCCGTCGGCTCCGCCGCCGGGCCGGAGGTGGCGATCCTGGGCGAAGGCGGGGCGCATCTCGGCGCTGGCGGGATCGGCGAGATCGTCATCAGGGGGCCGAACGTCACGCACGGCTATGAGGCCAACCCGTCGGCCAACGCGGATGCCTTTGTCGATGGCTGGTTTCGGACCGGCGATCAGGGCACGATGGATGAGGACGGCTACCTGCACATCACGGGCCGCCTGAAGGAGTTGATCAATCGCGGCGGCGAGAAAGTCAGCCCCTTGGAAGTCGACGAGATCCTGATGGACCATCCGGCCGTGGCTCAGGTCGTGACATTCGCCATGCCGCACGACAAGCTGGGCGAGGAGGTCGCCGCCGCCATCGTGCTGCGCGAGGGCGAGACCGCGACCGAAGGCGATATTCGCGACTTTGCCAGGAAGAGGCTGGCCGACTTCAAGGTGCCGCGCACGGTGGTCTTCCTGAAGGAGATACCGAAGGGCGCGACGGGCAAGCTGCAACGGATTGGGCTGGCCCAAAAGCTGGGTTTGGTGCCCGCGGACGCATAACAGGAACACCGGGAGACCGCTGATGCGGATCGTGATTTTTGGCGCCGGCGCCATTGGCGGCTATCTGGGCGCAAAGCTCGCGCTCTCAGGCGCGGACGTGACGTTTTTCGCGCGCGGCCCGCATCTGGCCGCCATGCAGGCCAATGGCCTGACCCTGATTTCGGACGGGGAGCGCCACGTTGTCCAGGCGCAGTTCACAGACGATCCGGACGCTGTTGGGCAGCCCGACTATGTCGTGATCGGGGTCAAGGCACAGGCGTTGGCGCCGGCGACGCCGCAGATCGCCCGCATGCTGGGGCCGGAAACGGCAATCGTCACCGCCATGAACGGCGTGCCCTACTGGTATTTCTATGGCCAGGGCGGGGAATTCGATGGTTTGCGGCTGAAGAGTGTCGATCCGGATGGCACGATTTGGGATGCCTTGCACCCGCGCCGGGCGATCGGCTGCGTGGTCTATCCGGCCGCCTCGATCGCCGAGCCGGGCGTGATCGAGCACACCTATTCCAACCGGTTCACCTTGGGCGAGCCGGACGGGTCGCGCAGCGACCGTGTGACGGTGCTGTCCAAGGCTATGATGGCGGCCGGCCTGAAGGCGCCCGTCAGGCCGCGCATTCGCGACGAGATCTGGGTCAAGCTGTGGGGCAATCTGGCCTTCAATCCGGTGTCCGCGCTGACCCGTGCAACGCTTGGCGCGATCGCGTCCGATCCCGGCACCCGTGCGGTCGTCCGCGCCATGATGGTCGAGGGCCAGGCGCTGGCAGAGAAGACGGGTGTCAAGTTTCCCATTGATGTCGACAAGCGCATCGAAGGTGCGCTTGAGGTCGGCGCGCACAAGACGTCGATGCTGCAAGACCTGGAGGCCGGAAAGTCGCTTGAGATCGAGGCCATGCTCGGCGCCGTGGTGGAGATCGGCTCGTTGGTCGGCGTTCCTGCGCCGACCTGCGACATGATCCTTGCGATGGTTCGACAGCTTGGTGCGTCCGTCAGCACTGGGTGAGGCAGGACTTGTCGTTTCGTCGACC
>JBCBSH010000073.1:0-18907 GCA_039819285.1 Pseudomonadota bacterium | reverse complement strand
GTCTGGCGAACCTGATCTCAAACGCGGGTCGCCACGGCAGCCATGTCTGGGTCGCGATCCAGTCCGCCGGCACGATGGTGAGCATCATGGTCGACGATGATGGGCCGGGCATTCCGGACGAACGGCTGGACGACGTCTTCAAGCCTTTCTATCGCCTGGACCCCTCGCGCAACCCGACCACCGGGGGCACGGGCCTGGGCCTGACCATCGCGCGAGACATCGCCCGCAACCATGGCGGCGACATCACCCTCAGCCGGTCGCCCCATGGCGGACTGAGGTGCGAAATCATGCTGCCGACATAGGCACCGAGCTGGTGATGTCGGCCGCGCCGAAGTCGGCCTGCGCGGCGTCAGTACATCCGACCGCCGATCGGCACCTCATGGTCGGGACGCAGCAGCACGACCTCGCCATCCTTGTCGGGAACGCCCAGGACCAAGACCTCCGACATGAACTTGCCGATCTGCTTGGGCGGAAAGTTCACGACGGCGACAACCTGGCGACCCTGCAGCGACGCCGGGTCGTAGTGGCGGGTGAGCTGAGCCGATGTCCTCTTCGTTCCGATCTCGCCGCCGAAATCCACCGTCAGTTTCAAAGCCGGCTTGCGCGCCTCCGGATAGGGCTCCGCTGAAACGATCACGCCGACACGAATGTCGACCTTCATGAAGTCGTCGAAGCTGATGGTCATGGTCTGGCTTTCGGGGTCTGGCTTTCGGGGAGAGTTGACGGCGCCAGATGTTTAGCCCCGCCCGCCGACCGACCGCAAAGCAAAAAGGGCCTCGCGAGGAGGCCCTTTGTCGTCGACGAGATGGTGACGTTCCTACTTGAACTTCTCCGCCGTCTGCTTGATTTCCTCAAGCTGCTCGCTGATGCGCTTCGACAGCACCTCGGCGGCCTCGGTGTTGGACTTGGCGACCATCTCGGAGACTTCCTTCATGTTGGCCAGAACCTTCTCGAAGCCCTCTTTCGCCAGTTCTGCCTGACGGGCCATTTTGTCCTGGGGCGCGCCGTTGGCCATCATCTGCTGCATCGTGGAGGCCATCTCCTCCATGCTCTGCTTCAACACTTCGGCCTGGCGCTTGGCCACGGCTTGCAGGCCTTCAATGGCCAGCTTGTTGGCTTCCGTCACGGCCTGCAGGTTCTTCTGCTGGGCCGCCAACATGGCGTCCACGTCAATGCCGGGAACCTTGAAATCACCGACGAACTTGGTCACGTCAACATCCCAAAAGGGTTTGAAATCCTGCTTTGCTGCCACTGCTTTTCCCTCCAGTTAATCAACCGCGATTGCTGCGCTGCACAATAGCGCGCTATATGGCGGCCCGATAACGCCTAGTCAAGAAATTTGTGCGCCGCAACAAAACCGTCAGCTGTTGGCCTCAGCGCCTTCGTCGCTATCGGCACTAACCTCGCCTTCGTGCGACTTTTGCGACCGACGCGAGCGCCATAAGGGGCGACCGCCCTCAAATGTGTTGGCCAACTGCTCGGCCTGCTCAAGCCGCTTGTCCAGCGCCTTCATGGTCTTGGCCATGTCATCGCTGTCGTCGGCCCGCCAGGTACGGAAGATGTCGAGATAAATCAGGCCGAGAACGCGGACCTTGGCGGGTCCGAACGGACCGCGCGCCGGAAGACGCGCGACATCCAGCATCAGTCGCATGGACCGTTCGAAGGCCGGACCCTGGCACAGCGCCCACAGCGGCTCTCGTCGCAGGCCATCGGCGATGGCGATGACGCCGGGCCGGTGATCTTGGAGGAAATCAAACCGGCGCATGATGACCTCGAAGAGACGGTCGCGCGCCTTTTCGTCAGCATCGGCCGCACCCTCCGCAAGCACGGCCTCGTCCACCAGGCGGCCGATGCCGTCCAGCACCGCCTGGCGATTCGGTGTCACCCCGTGAACCTCGATCAGGGGAACGCCGGCAACGTCGGCCAGCCGCGGCAGGGTCACGGCATCCCACCCCTCCTCGCCAGCCAACCTCAGGGCGGAGGTGATGACATGATCAGGAATATCGGCCTTTTTGACCATGGTCCAACGACCCTCCCAAGGATCGGCAAAGAGACGAAGTCGACCTCATTCTAGCCCCAATGGAGGGCCGTCCCAAAGCAATTGGGGTCAGGCAACCGGCATGACCAGGCCGCGTGTGATCTGTCGCAGTTGATCAAAGCTGAGACGGAACACCGCGTTCGGCGTGCCAGCCGCCGCCCAGATTTCGTTGTGGGCGCCGAGATCGGCGTCGATGACGGTCAAAAGCGGTGTGGCATGGCCGACGGGCGGAATGCCGCCAATGGCAAAACCGGTCTTCTCGCGGACGAAATCGGCATCCGCGCGGCCAAGACTGTCCCCGGCCAGAGGCTCGGCCAGCCGGGCGCTCAATCCGGCTTCGTCGACACGGTTCGGGCCGCTGGCGATGACCAGAACGGCGCGCCCATCCCGCCGCGTCTTGAACACCAACGACTTGGCGATCTGGCCGACCGAACACCCGATGGCGGCAGCGGCATCGGCCGCCGTGCGGGTCGAGCTTGGAAAGTTCTGCACGGTGACTGTGATGCCCGCTTGGTCGAGCGCGTCTTGAACCCGCGCCGCACTGGCCGGCAGTGTTGACACTAGGCGTCCAGTTCGCGCGACCGCTCCGCCGCCGCCTCGATTGCGCGATCGAAAATCGGCTGGATGCCGTTTTCGGCCATCAGGATCTTCAGGGCGGCCTCGGTCGTGCCTTGGGGGCTGGTCACGTTGCGGCGAAGCTGGGCTGCCGGCTCGTCCGACAGCTCAGCCAGCGCGCCCGAGCCGATGACGGTCTGGCGGGCCAGATGCATCGCCAGGTCCGTCGGCAAGCCCGCTTTCGCGCCGGCCTCTGTTAGAGCTTCGATCAGCAAGAAGACGTAAGCCGGGCCGCCGCCCGACAGCGCCGTCACAATATCGATCAGGCCCTCGTCTTCGACCCATTCGGTCAGCCCAACGACTTCGAGCAGATGCTGACACGTCTCTTTTTGCTTCGCGTCCGCGTCGGCCACCAACACCGAGATACCCTTACCGACAGCCGCCGGCGTGTTGGGCATAGCGCGCACGATATGGGTATGCTGGCCTAGATGCCTTTGCAGGTACGACAATGTCTTGCCGGCGGCGATCGAAAGAAAGACGCAGTCCGGACGGGCGAAGTGGTGGTACTGGTCGATAACCGCATCCATCGCCTGAGGCTTCACCGCCAGCACGACGACATCCGGTTTCGCATCCAGTTCATCGGCCGACAGATAGTGTCTGACGCGCGGGTCGTCGGGTACCGGCGCCGTCCCCGGCTCAACCACATCGACATGGGCAACCATGTCGGCGCCCAGCCAGCCGTCCAGCAGTGCTCGGCCCATCTTGCCGCAGCCGACCAGCAGCACCCGTTCAATCATCGCGCTGCCTCGATCTCAGAGTGCTGTACGAGGCCGATCAGGCCTCGGCGACCGTGTCGAGAATCGCGGCCGCCACCGCCTCGCGCGCGGACTTACCGCCCCAGATAACGAATTGAAACGCCGGATAGAGGCGCTCGCACTCCGTCAAAGCGATATCGACCAGGTCTTCCATCTGCTCGACACTCGCGCTCTGGGCACCGCGCAGCAGAATCGTCTGGCGGAACATCGGCACCTGGTCCTCGGCGTCGACATCGACATGGCCGAGCCACAGCCGCTCGTTGATGATCGCCAGCAGCTCGTAGACGGCCGACAGCCGGTTCGGCGGGACATGCATGTCGTATTGGCAGGAGAACTGCATCGCGCTGATCTCGTGCTGCCAATAAAAGAACATGCGGTATGTGCACCAGCGGCCCGAGACCTCGACCAGCATTTCCTCGTTGCTGGCGCGGTCGAAGGCCCATTCATTGGCGTTGACGATCTCCTCAACGATATCGAGCGGATTTTGCGTGAAACTGTGGGTTTCGAAAGCCTCAAGGCTCATGACTGCCCTCCTGCGCGCTGGGCCCGGCGACCCATGGCCCGATGCTGACGGCCGGCAAGACACCGACAAGGCCGAAACCGGCTGCAAATCGATATCTTGTAGAAGCCACGCAACGGGCTACTACCTGCAGTACCGTGTCATACGAATTGGTCAGCACGCAATACGAAAAGTTTGAGAGTTTGTGATTTTTCAATGACGCTATTTTGAGGCGGGCTTTTTGGCCGTCCGGGTTCGATTGGCCGTCCGCCTGACCGTCCTTCGGGTCGGGCTAGCCTTCACCGCCATCTCGGCCAACTGTGCCTCCAGCTTCTCGACGCGATCGGCCAGAGCCTCTTGCTCGGCCCGTGCGGTCGCCGCCATGTCGCGCACGACCTCGAACTCTTCACGGCTGACCATATCGGACCGGGCCAGCACGCGATCGAACCGTTCGCGCACCTGTTGGCCTGCCTCGTCGCGCAGACCGACGACCGTGCCGACCGCGCCAGACGCCATGCGCGCCAGATCCTCGATAACCTTACCGTTCATATCGCCTCACGGGGCTTCGCCAATCGGCCGCACTATGCGGCCAGGCTGGTTGCGTTGCAACAACTCCGCCACACAGCTAATAAGGTTACGATTTCGCCCCGAGGCAAGAAGGCGTCCGAAACGCGCATGATCGTGGTTACCGGCGGGGCCGGCTTCATCGGATCTAATCTCGTCGCCGCCTTGGAAGATCGCGGCGAGACGGAGATCGTCGTTTGCGACCGGCTGGGCCAGGAAAATAAGTGGCGCAATATCGCCAAGCGCGAGTTGGCCGACCTGATTCCCCCTGATGCGCTGATTGACTGGCTCAGCGCCCACGGCAGTTCGGTCGAGGCAATCTTCCATATGGGCGCGATCTCGGCCACCACCGAACGCGACGTAGACCTGATCGCGCGCCAGAACATCCGCTTGCCGATCGATCTCTGGAACCATTGCGCGGCGACAGGGACGCGTCTGATCTACGCCTCTTCGGCCGCAACCTATGGCGACGGCTCGGTAGGGTTCGACGACGACGCCAGCATCGAGGCGCTGGCAAAACTGCGTCCGCTTAACGCCTATGGCTGGTCGAAGCATGTCTTCGACCGTCGCGTCGCCCGGCAGGTTGCCGAGGATCAACCGGCGCCGCCACAATGGGTCGGGTTGAAGTTCTTCAACGTCTACGGCCCGAACGAATACAACAAGGGCGATATGCGCAGCGTCGCCAACAAGCTGACGCCCCAGATCGAGGCAGGCGAACCGGCAAAACTTTTCCGATCCTACCACCCCGACTATCCGGACGGCGGACAGAAGCGGGACTTCATCTGGGTCGGCGACTGTGTCGACGTCATGCTGTGGCTCTACGACCAGCCGCAAGTCAGCGGCCTTTACAATGTCGGCACCGGCCAGGCGCGTAGCTGGCGCGACCTCGCCGAGGCGGTGTTCGCGGCCTTGGGCAAGACGCCCGTGATCGAGTTCGTGGATATGCCCGAGAGGCTGCGCGAGAAGTACCAGAACTTCACTGAAGCGGAGATGGCCAAGCTGCGCGCCGCCGGCTATGACCGACCCTTCACCGCGCTGGAAGACGGTGTCCGGCGCTACGTCCAAGACTATCTGACCCAGCCCGACCCCTATCGCTAGGCGTTCCCATCCATGTCTTTGTTTGCCCTGCCCTTCCCGGCCATCGATCCTGTCGCGTTCGAACTCGGGCCCCTGGTCGTGCGCTGGTACGCGCTCTCTTATCTGGTCGGGTTCGTGGTCGGCTGGCGTCTGGCGATCTATCTCGGCCGGCGCTCGCCTATCCGGCCCAACGGCGAGGATGCGGACGCGTTCATCGTCTGGGCGATCGTCGGGGTTATCCTGGGCGGGCGCCTGGGCTACGTCCTGTTCTACAATCTGCCGGCCTACACCGAAAACCCGCTATCGGCTCTGAGGATCTGGGAAGGCGGCATGGCCTTTCACGGTGGCCTGATCGGCATGCTTTTGGCCATGTACCTCTTCGCCCGGGTGCGCGGCTTCCGCTTCCTGGCTCTTGGTGATCTGGTAGCGGCCGTCGTGCCGATCGGCATCTTCTTTGGGCGTATCGCCAATTTCGTCAATGGCGAGCTCTACGGCCGGGTCAGCGACGTGTCCTGGGCGGTAGAGTTCCCGGCCGGCGGCGGCCTGCCGCGCCACCCCAGCCAGCTTTATGAAGCGTTCCTGGAAGGTCTGGTGCTGTTCATCGTCATGATGGTGATGATGCGCAGCCAGCGCCTGCGCGCACGGCCCGGAACGATCGGCGGTACGTTCCTGATGCTCTACGGCCTGTTCCGATTTCTGGTCGAGTTCGTGCGCGAGCCGGACGAGCAGTTGGGCTTTCTGTGGCTCGGCGCGACCATGGGACAGCTTCTCTCCCTGCCGATGATCCTGCTCGGGCTGGCGTTGGTGGTTTTCGCGCGGCCCGTCCCGGTCGAAGAACCGGCAGCGAAGCCCGCATGACACCGCTGCAGGCGCTGCTGAAGCGGCGCATTGCGGCGGACGGCCCGGTCACGGTGGCAACCTATATGGCCGAGGCGCTGGGACATCCCAAGCACGGCTATTACATGACCCGCGATCCGCTGGGCCAGGCAGGAGACTTCACCACCGCGCCGGAGATCAGCCAGATGTTCGGCGAGTTGCTGGGCCTGTGGTGCGCCGACGTCTGGCTGCGCCTCGGCCGGCCGGACCCCGTGCTGTGGCTGGAGCTTGGGCCCGGGCGCGGCACGCTGATGCAGGATGCCTGGCGTGCGACGAAAGCGGTGCCGGGATTTCATGAAGCCGTGCGCCTCTACCTGCTGGAAACCAGCCCGGTGCTGAGGCAGCGGCAAGCGGCCGCATTGGCTGTCGCCGAACCGCAGTGGATCGAGCGGCTGGCGGATTTGCCTGACGGGCCGCTGCTGGCCATCGCCAACGAGTTTTTCGACGCCCTGCCAATCCGCCAGTTTCAGATGACCGAGTCCGGCTGGCGCGAACGCTTGATCGCTTGGGACGAGGCCCACGATGCCCTGTCCTTCGCCTTGGCGCCGCATGAGGACCCGGCGGTGCATCTCGTTCCATCTTCGGTAAGGCAGGCCCCTCTGGGGGCGATCGCGGAGATCTGCCCGGCCGGCATATCCGTCGCGGCGGAGTTGGGCCGCCGAATCAGCACCGCGGGCGGTGCGGCGGCGATCATCGACTACGGGCCCCTAACACCGGGCACCGGAGACAGCTTTCAGGCGGTCAGTGGCCATGATTATGCCGATCCACTCGACCGACCGGGCGAGAACGACCTGACGGCGCATGTCGACTTTCAGACCCTGGCGAGGGCCGCAACGGAAGCCGGGGCTGTCGTCGAACGCTTGCAAACGCAAGCGGAGTTCCTGACAGATCTGGGCATCGCCCAACGCGCAGCGGCGCTCCGGGCCGACGCCAGCGGCGAGCAGTGCGACGCCATCGACGCGGCCCTCCACCGGTTGACCGGCACCACGTCGGATGCGATGGGCGAGTTGTTCAAGGTCTTGACCCTTGTTTCGCCCGGCCTTGCACCCGACACTGCCGACCCATGATCACTCTGCCGCCCTTGTCAGATATTCCCGACCTCCGGCACGCGTTCTTTGGCCGTGAGGGCGGGGTCAGCGACGGGCTCTACGCGTCGCGCAATGTCGGCTTCGGGTCCAAGGACGACCCGGCGCTGGTGGCCGAGAATCGGCGGCGCTGCCAGGCTGATCTTCATCCCGAGGCGCCGCCCTTGGTGACGGTCTATCAGGTTCACAGTGCCGACGTGGTTCGCGCGGACACGCCCTGGGAGCATGCGGACGCGCCCAAAGCTGACGCCTTGGTGACGAATCAGCCCGGCATCATCCTGGGCACGCTGGCCGCCGACTGCGCGCCGATCTTGCTGGCGGACCCGACCGCGCGCGTGATTGGCGCCGCCCATGCCGGCTGGCCCGGCGCGCTGAAGGGCGTGGCGGAGGCAACGGTTGACGCCATGGTCGCGCTGGGTGCGGAACCCGCCGCCATCGTGTCGGTCATCGGCCCCCGAATCGGTGCCGCCTCGTACGAAGTCGGTCCGGAGTTCTACGACCGCTTCGTCGGCCACGATCCCGCCTGCGCCGATCTCTTCGTGCCAGCCGAACGACCGGGCCATAACTATTTCGATCTCGGCGGCTATGTCGCGCGGCGGCTGTCGGCGCGCGGCGTCGGGTCGGTCGTGCTGGCCCCCCACGACACGCTGAAGGACGAGCAGACATTCTTCAGCTACCGGCGGTCCTGCCACCGGCAAGAGCCCGACTACGGGCGGCAGCTTTCGGCCATTATGCTGGACGCTTAATCCATGCCCTACCTGTGGATGTTGGTCGCGTTTTGCCTCATCGGGCTCTTGGCCTTCTGCGTGCCGTCGGTTTTGTGACAATTTCATGATCGGGCCGTTGAAAGGCCCCCACCACGCTGATATACCCGGCGCGCGACCGCCGCCCGACCAGCCGCCTTCCGCCCGAGGCCAGCGACCATGAAGATTATCGCCGGGAACAGCAATCGCCCGCTCAGCGAGGCAATTGCCGCCTACCTCGAGGTGCCGCTGTGCAAGGCGAGCATTCGACGATTCTCCGACATGGAGGTCTTCGTCGAAATCCTTGAAAACGTGCGTGGCGAGGATGTCTTCGTCATCCAGTCGACCAGCTATCCGGCCAACGACAATTTGATGGAACTGCTGGTCTGCATGGACGCGCTGAGGCGTGGGTCTGCCCGGCGCATTACGGCCGTGCTGCCCTATTTCGGCTATGCCCGTCAGGACCGGAAGACCAGCCCGCGCTCGCCGATATCGGCCAAGCTGGTCGCCAATCTGATCACCCAGGCCGGGGCAGATCGGGTGCTGACCCTGGACCTGCATGCCGGCCAGATCCAAGGCTTCTTTGACATTCCGGTGGACAATCTGGTCTCCGCGCCGGTGTTCGCCCGGGACATCGAGGACACGGCCCAGGGCAATGGCGACTTGACCATCGTCTCGCCCGACGTCGGCGGCGTGATCCGGGCGAGAAACATCGCGCGCCGGCTGGATGTCGACCTCGCCATCATCGACAAGCGGCGGGAACGCGCCGGCGTATCGGAGGTGATGAACATCATCGGCGACGTGGAGGGCCAGCGCTGCCTGCTGGTCGACGACATCGTCGACAGCGCCGGCACCCTGTGCAACGCGGCCGTCGCGCTGAGCGAGGCCGGCGCCAAAACCGTCAGCGCCTATGTCACCCACGGCGTCCTCTCCGGCGGCGCGGTCAGCCGGGTGTCGTCGTCGCCCATGAGCGAGCTGGTCACCACCGACAGTATCCTGGCGACCGAGGCGGTTCGCGTCAGCCAGAACACGCGCCAACTGTCGATCGCCCCCTTGATCGGCGAGGCCATGAAGCGCATCAGCGAGGAGCGCTCGGTTTCCAGCCTGTTTGCTTGAGTGCGTTTCGAGGCGACTGATCCGCTTCTTGCGGCCAAGGGGCAGCTACTGACTCGCGTACTTCTGCCGTTGTCGGTAAGCTGTGCCTGCAAGCAACAGTAGTGAAATGTCGCCTGAACAGTACGTTCTGAGCCATGCTGCGTGGTGCGCGATGCGGCATCTTCGAGCATGGCGGATGGCGAACACGGTCCGATGAAGGGAGAGCGCGATGACGAGCGAAGATCTGGCGGGCATCGTCCGCCGCTTTGTCGGGGCGTTTGACGACGCCGATCTGGAGACCATCGCCGCATGTCTTGCAGAGGATGTCGTGGCCGAGGTCACGCAGCGCGATGCCAGTACCGTCGAGCTTCACGGGCGGGCAGCCTACATGGCGAATGTCGAGGCACTCGACATTCCCTCCGTGCGGCCACGCGTCTGGATCACCCAAATCGCCAAGGTCTCAGAAGACCAGGTGCTGTTTATGATCGAAGGCAAGATCGAGCGCAAAGGCAGGAAGCTGCACAATCACGCGGCCTATCTGATGACCATCACGGACGACCAGATCCAGCGGATTTGGATGGTCGAAGCGTTGCCGGAGGAAAGCGACACGTTCTGGAAATCCTAGCTGGTGTGATGTCCCAGACCCTCGACGTCGCATCAAAACTGGGCATCCAGCATTGCGGCCGCGCGCCCCACCAACACATGGCTGGACGCCGTGCGGAACCGCTGGTATATAGCCGCGCCTCGCCATCGGGCGAGACGTGAACGCCGACACCCCTGGAGGTCGGCGTTATTGCTTGTGAACATAGGAGAGATCCCATGGCCGAGACGATCGAGATCGTCGCCGAGGTGCGGGAGCGAGCCGGTAAGGGGGCAGCTCGAGCCGTACGTCGTCAGAACAAGGTTCCCGCCGTGATATACGGCGACAAGAAGCCCCCTGTCGCCATCTCGCTGGATGGACAAAAGCTCAGCCAGATGCTGCGCGATCCGGCGTTCCTGACCCACCTGTACAGCCTGAAGGTCGGCAATGACGCCCATCAGGTGCTGGTCCGCGATGTGCAGATGGACCCGGTGCGCGACGAGCCGCTGCATCTGGATTTCCTGCGCGTCAGCGAGCGCACCGAAATCGCCATCGAGGTGCCGGTGCAGTTCATCAACGAAGATGACTCGCCTGGTCTGAAGGCGGGCGGCGTGCTGAACGTCGTGCGCTACACGATCGAGGTCACCTGCCGGGCGAACGCCATTCCTGAGAACATCACCGTGGATTTGAGCGGTACGGAACTGGGCGACTCGATCCATATCAGCCACATCACACTTCCGGACGGCGTCCAGCCGACCATCACCGACCGCGACTTCACGGTGGCGACGATTGCCGCGCCATCCGCCCTGAAGTCCGAGGCGGAGGAGGAAGAAGAGGCTGCCGAAGCCGCCGAGGCTGGCGAAGGCGAGGAAGAAGCCGGCGAAGAGGAGGCTGGTGGCGACGAAGGGGCATCGGAGGACTAGTCGCCAGTCGACTGCGCCCCGCCCCCTGGGCCCTGGGAGCCCGTTGAGCGATGATCCTGATCGTCGGCCTCGGCAATCCCGGGGCCAAGTACGCCTACAACAGGCACAATATCGGCTGGCTGGCGCTGGACGATATTGCCGAGCGCTATGGCTTCGGCCCCTTTCGCAAGAAGTTCAAAGGGGTCGTTGCCGAGGGCCGGCTGGCGGGTGATCGTGCCCTGTTGCTAAAACCCCACACCTACGTGAACGAAAGCGGCAAGTCGGTGGCCCAGGCGGCGCGGTTCTTCAAGGTGCCGTCCGATCGGGTGATCGTCATTTATGACGAGCTTGACCTGGCCCAGGGCAAGTGTCGGGCGAAGCGCGGCGGCGGCGGTGCCGGCCATAACGGCATTCGATCGATCGACAGCCATATTGCCCAGGACTATTGGCGGGTGCGGCTGGGCATCGGGCACCCCGGCGACCGGCAGCGCGTGAGGGGTCATGTGCTGAGCGATTTCAGCGACGCGGACGAAGACTGGCTCGATCCGCTGTTGGAAGCTGTCGCCGAGGCGATCCCCCTGTTGGCCGAGGGCGAGCACGAGAAGTTCATGACCAAGGTCGCCCTGTTGACATCGAAGAAGAAACCCGAGCCGCAAAAGCCGCCGGTGGACGTTTAGAAAGAGAGACATCGATGGGTTTCAGATGTGGCATCGTCGGCTTGCCGAATGTGGGCAAGTCCACCCTGTTCAACGCCCTGACCGCGACCCAGGCGGCAGAAGCGGCAAACTACCCGTTCTGCACCATCGATCCAAATGTCGGGCGCGTGGGCGTACCGGACGGCCGCCTGGACAAGCTGGCCGAGCTGGGCAAGTCCGCCAAGGTGATCCCCACACAGCTAGAGTTCGTCGATATCGCCGGGCTCGTGCGCGGTGCCTCGAAGGGCGAAGGGCTGGGCAACCAGTTCCTGGCCAATATCCGCGAGGTCGATGCCATCCTGCACGTGCTGCGTTGCTTCGACGGCGAAGTCACCCATGTCGACGGCACGGTCGACCCGGTCCGGGACGCGGAGACGGTCAAGACCGAGTTGATGATCGCCGATCTGGAGAGCCTTGAGCGCCGGCTAGAGGCTCAGACGAAAAAAGCCCGCGGCGGCGACAAGGAAGCCAAGGCCCAGATCGGCCTGATGGAACGGGTCGTAGCCCTGCTGGAGGACGGCAAGCCGGCCCGCGAGCTGGACATCTCGGCGGACGAGAAGAAGCTGTTTCGCGAGCTGCAGTTGTTGAGCGCCAAGCCGGTGCTGTATGTCTGCAATGTTGCCGAGGACGAAGCGGCCACCGGCAACGCGTACAGCGAGGCGGTCGCGGACATCGCCAAGGCTGAAGCGGCGGAGGCCGTGGTCATCTCTGCGGCGATCGAGGCCGAGCTCGCCCAGCTCGACGCCGAGGAAGGCGTTGAATTCCTGGACAGTTTGGGTCTGGACGAGGCCGGGCTGAACAAGGTCATCCGCGCCGGCTATCGCCTTTTGGGCTTGATCACCTTCTTCACCGTCGGGCCGAAGGAGGCCCGCGCCTGGACGGTCACGCGGGGGTCGACCGCACCGGAGGCTGCCGGCGTCATCCACACGGATTTTCAGCGCGGCTTCATCCGGGCCGAAACGATCGACTATGCCGACTTCGTCACGCTCGGCGGCGAAACCGCGGCGAAGGACGCCGGCAAGATGCGCCAGGAGGGCAAGGAATACCTCGTCAAGGACGGCGACGTGTTCCATTTCCGCTTCAACGTCTGAGTGAATTGGCGCGCTGAGCCGTGCTTCGCTAAGCTCGACCGATGATCGAGCTGACCGATCGACAGCGCACGGCCGCCAATGGCGAGGATGGCGGGGGCACCGCGCTCGCCATGCACATCGTCACGGAGACGGCACGCCTCCTGGGCGCAAAGCGCCTGATCCCTGTTGCCTCCGCCCATATCGATGGCTGTCTTTATCACGGCGACAGCGGTGTTCAATTCGCCGAACGGCTGGTCGCCGGCGGCGCCGAGGTGGCGGTGCCGACGACCCTGAATGTCGGTGCGTTGAATCTGCTGCGGCCGGGCCAGGACCGGCTGGACAGCCACAAGCGCGCAATGGCGCACCGGCTGATGGCCGCCTACGAGGCCATGGGCTGCCGGCCAAGCTGGACCTGTGCGCCTTATCAAACCGGGCATCGGCCGGCGCTCGGCCAGGATGTCGCCTGGGGCGAGAGCAACGCTGTGGCCTTCGCCAACTCCGTGCTCGGCGCCCGAACCAATCGCTATGGCGACTTTCTCGACATCGCCTGTGCCATCGCAGGCTTGGCCCCCGCAACGGGTCTGCATCTGCCCGAGAACCGCCGTGCGACGGTGCGGATCGAGACCGCGCTGCTATCCGACAGGCTGAAAGCGTCGGACGCCTTCTATCCGGTTCTGGGCGCCTGGCTGGGCCGCACGGTCGGCGAGACGGTCGCCGTGCTCGACGGGCTGCCATCGAGTCTCACAGAGGACAGACTGAAGGCAGTTGGCGCGGCGGCCGCGGCCGCCGGTGCTGTCGGGCTGGTTCACGTCGCCGGTGTTACCCCGGAAGCCCCGACCGTCGATGCGGCGCTAGGGCATCGTCGTTCAGAAGAGGCCATCCGCCTAACACCCGACATGCTGATTGCCGAGCGCGACCGGCTCTCAACGGCGGGCGGCGATCGGATCGATGCCGTCGCCCTGGGCAGCCCGCATTTCTCCTTGTCGGAGTTCGATGGCTTCGAGCGGGCGCTTGGCGATCGGAGCGTCACAGTACCGACCTACATCTGCACCGCCCGCGATACGCTCGCGTCTCTTGGCCCGCGCGCAATGCGGCTGGAAAGCCAAGGGGTCACCATGGTCGTTGATACCTGCGTCGTGGTGACGCCGATCCTGGCGGAGATCGACGGCGTCCTGATGACCAACTCCGGCAAGTTCGCGCACTACACGCCGTCCAATACCGGCTACGCGGTGCTGTTCGGCAGCCTTAAGGACTGCGTCGAGACCGCAGTGGCCGGACACGCGATCAGGGACGATGCGCTGTGGCGATAGCCGGCCAGATGCTGTTGCCCGGCCAGGCGAGCGGCCCTGTGCTGCGCCTGGAGGCGCCGATCAGCTTCTGGGGCGGTGTCGACCCGGCCTCTGGCCATATCGTCGATCCCCGCCATCCGCAGCACGGCGCCAGCGTCGCGGGCACGGTTCTACTCGTGCCGGCGACGGTCGGCTCGTCGTCTTCATCGTCGGTGTTGCTAGAGCTGATTGCCGGAGGCCAAGCGCCGGCAGCGATCGCGCTCGGCAAGACTGACGCCATTCTTTGCCTAGGCGCGGTGGTGGCGATCGCCATGGGCTGGACCGCGCCGCCCGTCGTCGCGCTGGATGCGGAAAAACAGCGCGTGTTCGCGCCGGGATCGTTCGTCCGGTTGACAGCGGACGGTGTCATCCACACAACAGCGTCAGCCGATTGACACCGACGCCGAAGAGAGGCCTACCCATGTTGATGACCGAGAAGATCCATTTGACCGCCGAGGACGGCCACAGCTTTTCGGCCTACAGCGCCCGGCCCAAGGGCGACATCAAGGGCGGGCTGGTGATCTTGCAGGAGATATTCGGCGTCAACCATCACATCCGG
Organism: Pseudomonadota bacterium; assembly: GCA_039819285.1. Taxonomy (GTDB): domain Bacteria; phylum Pseudomonadota; class Alphaproteobacteria; order DSM-16000; family Inquilinaceae; genus JANQGH01. The sequence continues at coordinate 4,426 of JBCBSH010000073.1, read as the reverse complement.
GCGGTGGTCGACGGCTTCGCGCATGAAGGCTACGCCGCGATCGCGCCCGCCGTGTTCGACCGGATCCAGCCGGATTACGAGGCGGACTATGAGCCGGCGGCAGTCGCGGCCGGCCGGGAAGTGGTCATGGCGCTGGGCAGCGAGGGCCCGCTGATGGACATCGATGCCGCCATCCAGGCGGTGAAGCCGCATGGCCAGGTCGGTGTCGTCGGCTATTGCTGGGGCGGCACGTTCGCCTGGCTATCTGCCACCCGGCTGAAACCCGCCGCCGCGATCGCCTATTACGGCGGCCGCATTCCGGATCTTCTGGACGAGAAGCCCACCTGCCCGGTGATGATGCATTTTGGCGAGTTGGACGCCCATATCCCGATGGACGCGGTCGAGGCGGTGCGTAAGGCATTCCCGGACATCCCGATCTGTACCTATCCGGCCCGCCATGGCTTCAGCTGCGACGAGCGCGCCGAGTATGACGCCGACAGCGCCAAGCTGGCGCGCGAACGCACGCTGGAGTTCCTGCAGGTTCACGTCTGCTGAGCGCGGAGGGCGCCGGCGAGAAACCGACGCCCTCTCCAAGCTCTACGCGGCGACGTCGACCCGCTCGCCGCCGATGATGACCTGATCGCCCTCGATGGAGACGGGAACCGTCTCACCGTCGACGACCCGGCCTTGCAGGATCAGCTCCGCCAGCGGGTTTTGCAGCGCCCGCTGGATCACCCGCTTCAACGGCCGGGCACCATAAATCGGGTCGTAGCCCGAGTTGCCAAGCCATTCCTTGGCCGCGTCGTCGACCTGCAAGGTGATCTTGCGGCCGTCCAGCAGTCCTTGCAGATGGCCAAGCTGGATGTCGACGATCGCGGTCATGTTGTCCCGGGTCAGCCGGCGGAAGACGATCATCTCGTCCAGGCGGTTCACGAATTCCGGCCGGAAATGGGCCCGCACGGCCATCAGCACCTTCTCCCGCGCGACGAAGTCATCGTCCTCAGCGGCCGCCAGATGTTCCGACCCCAGATTGGAGGTCATGACGATCAGCACGTTGCGGAAATCGACCGTGCGCCCCTGCCCGTCCGTCAGACGGCCATCGTCCAACACCTGCAGCAGCACGTTGAAGACGTCCGGATGGGCCTTCTCGATCTCGTCGAACAGGACGACCTGATAGGGCCGCCGGCGCACGGCCTCGGTCAAGGCCCCACCCTCGTCATAACCGACATAGCCGGGCGGCGCGCCGATCAGGCGGGCGACGGAGTGCTTCTCCATGTATTCCGACATGTCGATGCGGACCATGGCGTGATCGTCGTCGAACAGAAACGCGGCCAGGGTCTTGGTCAGCTCCGTCTTGCCGACACCGGTGGGGCCCAGGAACATGAAGCTGCCGATCGGCCGGTTCGGGTCTTGCAGCCCGGCGCGCGCGCGGCGGACGGCGTTGGACACGGCCTCGACGGCCTCGTCCTGGCCGACCACGCGCTCGCTCAGCACCTGTTCCATGCGCAAGAGCTTCTCGCGCTCGCCCTCCATCATCCGGTCGACCGGAATGCCGGTCCAGCGGGAGACGACAGCGGCGATGTCCTCGTCGCGCACCTCTTCCTTCACGAGCGCGTCGGCGTTGAGCTGGTCAGCCTCGGAGAGCTGCTCCTCAAGCTCGGGAATGACCGAATAGGTCAGCTCGCCCGCGCGGGTCCAGTCGCCTTCGCGTTGGACCTTCTCAAGCTCCAAGCGCGCCTGCTCTAACTGCTCCTTGAAGCGCTGGGCGGAGTTCAGCTTCTCCTTCTCCGCCTGCCAGCTTGCCGTGAACTCGGCCGACTCCTGCTCCAGCTCGGCCAGCTCGACCTCCAGCTTCTCCAGCCGATCCTTGGAGCCCTGGTCGGACTCCTTCTTCAGGGCCTCGCGTTCGATCTTGAGCTGGACAACCCGGCGGTCGAGCTCGTCCAGTTCCTCCGGCTTGCTGTCAACCTCCATGCGGATGCGCGAGGCCGCCTCGTCCATCAGGTCGATCGCCTTGTCCGGCAGGAACCGGTCCGTGATGTAGCGGTGGCTCAACGTGGCCGATGCCACCAGGGCGCTGTCGGTGATGCGCACGCCGTGATGCAGCTCGTACTTCTCCTTCAGGCCGCGCAGGATGGAGATCGTGTCGGGCACCGTCGGCTCGTCGACCAGCACCGGCTGGAACCGGCGGGCCAAGGCCGCGTCCTTCTCGACATGCTTGCGATACTCGTCCAGCGTGGTGGCGCCGACGCAATGCAGCTCGCCCCGCGCCAGGGCCGGCTTCAGCATGTTTGACGCGTCCATCGCGCCCTCGGCCTTGCCAGCGCCGACCAGCGTGTGCATTTCGTCGATGAACAGGATGATTTCGCCGGCGGCGGCGGAGATTTCCTCCAAGACCGCTTTCAGCCGTTCCTCGAACTCACCGCGATACTTCGCGCCTGCGACCATGGCGCCGAGGTCGAGCGCCAGCAGGCGCTTGTTCTTAAGGCTCTCCGGCACGTCGCCGTTGACGATGCGGGTCGACAGCCCCTCTGCGATGGCGGTCTTGCCGACGCCGGGCTCGCCGATCAGCACCGGGTTGTTCTTGGTCCGGCGGGACAGCACCTGCATGGTGCGTCTGATTTCGTCGTCGCGGCCGATCACCGGGTCCAGATTGCCTTCGCGCGCCTCTTCGGTCAGGTCGCGGGCGTACTTCTTCAAGGCGTCGTAGCTGGCCTCGGCATTCGCGCTGTCGGCCGTGCGGCCCTGGCGCAGATCGTTGATCGCGCCGTTCAGCGCCTGCGGTGTCGCGCCGGCGTCGTTCAGCGCCTTGGCCGCCACACTGCCCTTGGCCATGGCGACCGCGAGCAGCAGCCGTTCGGCGGAGACATAGCTGTCGCCGGCCTTCTCAGCCAGCGTCTCGGCGCTCTTCAAGGTCTGGGCCATTTCGCGGCCCAGATAGATCTGGCTGTTGCCGCCCTCGACCTTCGGCAGCTTGTTCAACGCGCCTTCGACCTCGACGAGCGCGCGTTGAGGATCGCCGCCGGCGGCGCGGATCAGGTTGGCGGCCAGCCCCTCTTCGTCGTCCAGCAGGACCTTCAAAAGGTGTTCGGGCGTGAGCTGTTGATGGCCTTCGCGCAGCGCAAGCGTCTGGGCGGCTTGCAGGAATCCGCGCGAGCGTTCGGTGTATTTCTCAAATTCCATTCGTTCGTCTCTCCACTGGTTTGACGGACCGCCCTCTTAGAGGCACGCGTCCGTTCTCGACCCACAAAAGTGCAATCCTGGGAGGATCTTATCCGATTTGGGGCGGCGAACCGCCGGGTGCAAGAGGCCATCTCACCGCTTGGTGACTGGCCGTTATTCGCCCATCGGCAGCGACACCCCCATGTCGATCGAAACCCGCCTTGGAGGCCCGACTGCCATGCCATCCCTGTCCCGCCGTCATATGCTCGCCGCCGTCGGTTCCGCCGCCGCTTGGCTGACGGCTCCGGGCGCCCTCGCGGCACCGCGTTCGGACCTGTGGCCGCGCTGGCAGGCCCATGACGCGGCGTCCAGGCATTCGGTGGACCATGCGGCATGGGACGCGTTCCTGGCCCGCTATCGTCATGAAGGGGCCGATGGCGTCGCGCGCGTCGCCTATGGCGCCGTCAGCCAAGCCGACCGGCAGGCGCTTGCCGACTATCTCGCCCGACTGTCCGCAACGCCGGTGTCCAGCCTTAACCAGGCGGAACAATTCAGCTACTGGGTCAACTTCTACAACGCGTTGACGGTTCAGATCATTTTGGACAACTACCCGGTCGCCTCGATCCGGGACATCGACATCTCGCCGGGCCTGTTCGCCAATGGCCCCTGGGGCGCGCGGCTGGTCACGGTTGAGGGCGAGGCGCTTAGCCTGGACGATATCGAACACCGTATCCTGCGGCCGATCTGGCAGGACCCGCGCATCCACTACGTCGTCAACTGCGCCGCCATCGGCTGCCCCAACCTACCGGCCCAGGCGCTGCGTCCCAGCAGCAACGACGCGACCATGAACGCCGCCGCCATCACCTATGTCAATGATCCGCGCGGCATCGACGTGTCGCCAAACGGCCTGACAGTCTCGCGCATCTATGATTGGTTCGCGGAGGATTTCGGCGATTTGCGTGCCCATCTGGCGCGCTACGCGACCGGCGACAGGGCGGCGTCGCTGGCCTCGGGCGTGGCGATCACCCGCTATCGCTATGACTGGGCGCTGAACGATATCAACAGCGAAGGCCGACCAGGGAATTGACAAGTGCGACCGTCACTGGCCATAAGCGGCAATCATGTCGACAGTTGCACGCGTCGAAGCCATTCGCATCCATCCGGTCAAAAGCCTGACAGCGCAGAATCTGGATGCCGTTGAAGTAATCGAAGGCCGGATGCGCCGGATCGAAGCGGCTGGCCTTGTGGGTGATGGCGAAGCGCCGGTCGTTGGGCAGCCCCTGGC
>JBCBSH010000072.1:0-19076 GCA_039819285.1 Pseudomonadota bacterium | reverse complement strand
CTCGGCCGGCGGGTTCCCTGCCTTTACGGCGGTTCGGTCAACCCAAGTAATTGCGAAGACCTCATCCGCATGCCGCACATCGACGGGTTGTTCATCGGTCGCTCTGCCTGGCACGTCGAAGGCTATCTCGACATTCTTGCCAAATGTGCGGCCACACTCTCTGAGACAAAGGAAACGACATGAGAATTGCCGTCGCAGGAGACAGCGCAGGCGAGGACCTGGCCAAGATCCTGGCCGAACATCTGCAAGACAAGTACGAGGTGTCGCTTGTCTCGCACACCGAAGACGGGCCGGACCCGTATTACGCCCACTTGTCCGACCGCGTCGCCTCCGCCGTGATTGCCGGCGAGTACGACCGCGCGATCCTCGTCTGCGGCACGGGTATCGGGGTGTGCCTGTCGGCGAACAAGGTGCCCGGCATACGTGCCGCGCAGTGCCACGACACCTACTCCGCCGGCAAGGCCGCGACCTCGAACAACGCCCACATCATCACCATGGGCGCACGGGTCATCGCCGCGGAGCTGGCCAAAGACATCGTCGACGCCTTCCTGAGTGCGGCGTTCGATCCCGAAGGCCGGTCCGCGGGCAACGTGAAGGCCATCAACGAGGTCGACGCAAAATACCGCACCGCCTGAACCGGGCCATCGGGGAGACCGGGCATGGGTCGCATACTCGCCATCGACAGCGGGCTGACCATCACCAAGGCCGTCATGTTCGACCTTCAAGGGCGACAGCTTGCCGTTGCCCGGCGCAATGTCGAACAACTTCTGCCCGCCCCCCGACGGACGGAACGCGACATGGCGGACCTCTGGCAGCAGACCGCGTCGGCCATCCGCGATGTGCTGAGCGAAAGCGGCACTGCGCCTGGTGACGTACTCGCCGTTGGTGCCACGGCGCATGGCGATGGCGTCTATTTGCTCGACCGCCGGGGCGAACCACTCGGCCCGGGCATCTTGTCGCTCGATAGCCGCGCTGGGGCGCAGGTGGCGCGTTGGCAGGAAGACGGAACAGCCACAGAGAGTCTGCGCTTGACCGGGCAGGAACCCCATGTCTCCGCCCCTTCCGCTCTGCTGGCCTGGATGCGCGATGAAGAGCCGGAGCGCTTCACCCAAATCGGCTATGTGCTCGCCTGCAAGGACTGGCTGCGCTTTTGCTTAACGGGCACGATCGGGACCGATCGGACCGAGGGCAGCACCTCCTTCACCGATGTCAAGACACAGGACTACACGGCTGACGCCCTCAAGCTGTTCGGGCTTGAGGCGCTTTCTTCCGCCCTGCCCGAAATTGCCGGTTCGACCGATATCGTCGGCCGGGTAACGGAAGAGGCCACCCGCGCCACCGGGCTTGCCCCTGGCACGCCGGTCGCGGCGGGCCTGCATGACGTAACGGCGTCGGCGCTCGGGATCGGGGCACATCGTCCGGGCGTGGTCGGCATTGTTGCGGGCACGTATTGCATCAACGAAGCCGTGTCGCTCGCCCCCCAAACGGGCGCTGGGTGGTTCTGCCGCAATGCGGTGCAACCGGGGCGGTGGAACAACATGTCGATCTCGCCCGCCTCTACCGCGAATTACGACTGGTTTCTCGATACGCTCTGCGCTGCCGATAAGGACCGCGCCAACGCGGAAGGGCGCACCATCCACGAGCTTCTTACACCGGAAATCGAGGCAGGGTTGGGCCTTGCCTCATCGGTGATCTATCACCCGTACCTCTTCGGCTCGCCGCAAGGTCCCGTGCCAAGCGCGGCGTTCCTTGGCTTGCGCGGATGGCACGATCGGGGCGACATGCTGGCGGCCCTTCTAGAAGGTATTGCCTTCAATCACCGTCACCACGTCGACATCCTGCGCAACGCCTTCCCGGCAGACGAGGCGCGGCTGACCGGCGGGGCTTCGCGAAGCCCGATCGTGGCCCAACTTTTTGCCGACGTGCTGAGCATGCCGGTCACGGTAACCGATACGGACGAGGCGGCCGCTTGGGGCGCGGCGCTGTGCGCGGGCGTGGCCGTCGGGGCGTTCGAGGCGATCGATGCAGATCCGCGTGACCTTGCCGCACTCTCGACGCGCCATTTCCCCGACCCCGAACGCGCGTCGCACTATGCCACGCGCTACGCCGCCTATGAGGCGATCGGTGCGGAGATGCGCCAGATTTGGCAGCGCTTGAACATCCTGGACACGCAAGACCGCGGCGCGCTTCATGACTGATGGCGCCCCTGACCGGTTCGACGTTGTCATCATCGGCGCCGGGGTGAACGGCGCCGGCCTGTTTCGCGACCTTTGCGCCCAAGGACTTCGCTGCCTGATCGTCGACAAGGGCGATTTCGGCTCCGGTACCAGCGCCGCGCCGTCGCGCTTGATCCATGGCGGTCTGAAATATCTTGAGACCGGCGAGTTTAGGCTGGTGGCGGAGTCCACCTATGAGCGCAACCTGCTGCTGCGCAATGCCGCCCATCTCGTCCGTCCCCTGCCGACAGTCGTTCCGATCCTCTCCTGGGCCAAGGGGATCGGCGCCGCGATACGCACCTTTCTCGGTTCGAAGACCGCGCCGCGCAGTCGGGGGGCGCTGCTCATCAAGGCCGGGCTGATGCTTTACGATCTCTATGGCGCCCGCGCGCGCGTCATGCCGCGCCACAAGATGCTGGGCCGGTCCAAAGCGCTGGCCCAGATCCCTTCCCTGACGCCGCGGATCAAGGCGGTCGGCACCTATTACGATGCCGCAATTGTCGCGCCCGAACGCCTGGTGCTCGAGCTAGTACAGGACGGCTTGGCGCTGTCTGAGGGGTCGGAAGCCCTGAATTGGACGCCGATCGTTGGCCAGACGGATGGTCTGCTGAAGCTCCGCCTGCCCAATGGCGGCGATCGCCAAGTGCGCGCCGATCTGGTCGTGAACGCCGCCGGGCCTTGGATCGATCGTGTCAACGAGTTGCTCGGGCTCGATACCGCCCTCATCGGAGGCACCAAGGGGGCGCACATCCTGCTCGACCATCCCGAACTGGTCCGCCAGCTCGATGGCCGGATGATCTACTTCGAGGGCAATGACGGGCGCATCCTTCTGGTCTTTCCTTACGAGGGCAAGGCGCTGGTCGGCTCCACCGATATCGCGGCCGACGATCCCGATGCGGTATTGTGCACCGAGGAAGAGACGGCGTACTTCATGCACAGCCTGCGGGAGGTTTTGCCGGGCCTCGACTTTGACGAGGGCCAGATCGTCTACGCCTATGCCGGGGTCCGTCCCCTGCCCAATTCCGCCTCGACGGAGCCCGGTCTGATCAGCCGCGACCACTCCGCCCCCGTGGCCGAACCCGAGCCTGGCCGCCCTTTTCCCGTGATCTCTTTGGTTGGCGGCAAGTGGACGACCTTCCGCGCATTCGCTGCGGAGGCGGCCGACATGGCACTGGCGCGCCTGAGCAAGACCCGCCAGCGCAGCACGGATACCATGCCGATCGGCGGCGGCCGCGACATGCCGGGGCCCGAGCAGCGCACGAAATGGATCGCAGACGTCGCCGATTGCTCCGGCGCTGAGCCAGAGCGCGTGGACCAGTTGCTCGATCGGTACGGCACAACGGCGCGGGCAATGGCGATGCATGAAGGATCGAGGCAAGGCGCGCTGCCGGACGCGCCCGATATCAGTCGCGCGGAGATCGACTGGATGGCGCGCAACGAAAGGGTGGAGCATCTGGAGGACATCCTGCTGCGCCGCACGTCGTTGGCCATCACCGGCCGACTGACGCCTGGGCTCTGCCGACAGGTCTGTGAGATCGCCGCCGAGGCACTAGGCTGGGATCACGAGCGCCAGAATGAGGAGCTGTCTCAAGTCGCCGATGTCCTGGCCAAGCGGCACGGCGTCGATCTAGATTTGACGCCAATTGCGACGCCCAACTTCGGAGACCAGCCCCACGATGAGCGGACCGCATCGCAAGCTGATTAACGATCCCGATCGGCTTATCGAGGACTTGATTGACGGCATGGTCTCGGCCCACCCGGACCTCATTTGCGTGGAGGGCGATACGGGGCGTGCCATCGTCGCCTTGAATGGACCGAGAGAGGGAAAGGTCGGGATTGTTGTCGGCGGTGGCTCGGGGCACGAACCGGCCTTTGCCGGTTATGTCGGGCGCGGTCTGGCGGATGCCGCCTCGCTGGGCAACATCTTTGCCTCGCCATCGCCGTCGCAGATCATGGATGCCGCCTTCTCGGCCGACGGCGGCGCCGGGGTCCTGTTCCTCTACGGCAACTACACCGGCGACGTGATGAATTTCGGCATGGCCGAGGAGGCCCTGGCCAAGCAGGGCATCATGGCGCGGTCCTTCGTCGTCACCGATGACATTGCCTCGGCCCCGAAGGACCGCATCGCGGAACGCAGGGGCATCGCGGGCGATTTCTTCGTTTTCAAGGTCGCCGGGGCGGCCGCCGATCTAGGCCTGCCCTTTGACGCGGTTGAGGTCGCCGCTGCCCGGGCCAATGCCGCGACACGAACCATGGGGGTGGCCCTTTCGGCCTGTATCTTACCGCAAACCGGCCAGGCCAACTTCGATCTTCCGGCAGGGATGATGGAAATCGGCATGGGCATCCATGGCGAGCCCGGCATCGAACGCGGCCCCGCCGAAAGCGCCGACGCGGTAACAGAGCGCCTGCTGTCGCCGATCATTGACGAACTCGGCCTACGGCCGGGCGATCGGGTGGCTGTCCTGGTCAACGGGCTTGGCTCGACCGCGCTGATGGAGCTGTACATACTCCACCGCCGCGCCGCCGCGATGCTGGCCGACCTCGAGGTGACCATCCATCGCAGTTGGGTAGGGGAGTACTGCACCTCACTGGACATGGAAGGCGCGTCGATCACGGTTATGCGTCTGGACGACGATCTGCAACTCTGGCTCGATCATCCCTGCCAGACGCCGGCGCTGCAGGTGGGTTCGGCACCGCCGCCAGCGCAATCGAGCCAACGGCGGAAACCGCGGGGCTCGGTGACCAAGACTGACCAGGCCGGACCGGCGCAAGACCTGAAGACAGACGGCGACATCGACCCCGCCACCTTCCTGGCAATGATGCAGAAAGGGGCCGAGGCCATCCTTCTCGCCCGCGACCGGCTGTGCGCGCTCGACGGGGAAATCGGCGACGGCGACCACGGCATTACGATGGAAATCGGCTGGAAAGCGGTTCTTCACGCACTCGGCGATGCGCCAGGCGAAACCACGATCACCGACATGAGCAATGAAATCGCCGACGCTTTCCTGGAGGCCGTCGGCGCCTCGGTTGGACCACTCTACGCGTCCGGTTTTGCCGCTGCAGGGCAAGCCGTATCGGACCGGCTGAACCTTGACGCGGCCGCCCTGGTCAATTGGCTGAACGGAATGGCCGAGGGCATTGTCACGCGCGGCGGCGCCGCCATTGGCGACAAGACCATGGTCGACGCCTGGATGCCTGCTGCGTCGGCGGCCGCAACCGCACGCGCTGGCGGCGCCGACGCCGCAGAGTGTCTTCTCGCAGCCGCCAACAGCGCACGAGACGGTGCGGACGCTACCGCTGAACTGGAAAGCCAAATGGGGCGCTCAAAAAAACTAGGCCGACGCACGGTCGGCCATATCGACCCGGGGGCCGCATCTGCCGCCATTCTGCTACAGGCTTGGAGCGACGCACTGCATTAGCACGAACCTCTCCGAATCATCGTCGGAAATCTTGCCAGATCAGCGGCTACCGGCCTTCCCTGTGAGAGTCCATCACGCCCTCGAACGCGATGCGCCAAAACCGCTAGCAGAGACTGAACGCCGAATCTCTCGAAAATCCATCTCACCAGCACCGTCTCCGGCTCACGGTCACCAAAGCCCCGCCGCGGAGGCCCGCAGAATGGCGAGCGGCGACGCGAGCGTTCGCATCTCGACCAAAAACTCTTCAATATCAGAGACTTGATGGCGGTATAGAGAGTCTCGTGCGAACGCGTCTCTACCTGAATTCGCTGATGATCAGGGAAAATACAGGGAATTCTTGAGCTCAGCGGCCCAAGCCAGACAATCATGCGCCGACAACCATCTGAAATTCATGACATTTCTCGCCCAATTCCCTGCACGCCATATCAGGGAATGAGTTCGTCTGAACAGGGACTAATTGTCGGAAAACAGGGATCGGTTTAGGTCATGCCAGCAAACTCGGCGCGCCGCCGAAAGACGGCGATGCGCGGCCCAGCAGCGGCGATCCTGGAGTCCTGTTCCGTCTTGCCAGAAACGATCACAAGGCACCTCATACAACGTCGCACACAAGCCCTGCTGCCGCCTTGGCTGCAATGCATTCGACGACCATACGGGCGGTGAGTCGCAGAACAGCAATCATCAGTAAATGGCCGGTTTGGGCCGGTTACGTTGAGAACTCGGTTGCGATCACTTCAACACGGCCCTGGCGCAATGATCATTCGCCGAGTGAGAAGACTACGGACGAGGCCCTCTCGCGAACCCTTTGTTCGGTTCGAAAGTTGCGAGACAAGGCGGCTTGCAGCGCTGTTCAACAAGATTTGCAGGAGGGCGACCTTTAGGGGCAACGTTGACCGGCAGAGTTTCAGCCAGCCATCGACAATGGCATAAGCTGTTGTTCACGCAGTCTCGGGAGACGCAGCGATCGGACCTAGGGCAGCACACCAGAGGCCGGACAATTGGCGTTCTCGGATCAACGGACTCCTTCCTCCCGCGCCCTTACGTGGCAGGCGGCCCAATGGCCAGGCGCATATTCACGCATTGATGGACGTTCGTGCTGGCAGCGGTCCTCGGCCAGGGGACAACGGGCCCGGTAGTGGCACCCGCTAGGACGGTCGGACATGCTTGGGATTTCGCCGATAGGCTGGAAGCTGCGCGGCCGGTTCGGGTCGGGTCTGGGAACCGCATTGATTAGGGCCTCGGTATAGGGGTGGCGAGGCCGCCGGAACAAGACGGCCCGCGGCGCAACCTCCACCAAGCGTCCGAGATACATGACGGCCACGGTATGGCTGATCGAAGCGACCACCGCCAGATCGTGCGAGATGAACAGCAAAGAGAGGCCGAGATCTGCCTGTAGGCGTCGGAACAGGTTGAGAACCTGCGCCTGAACCGAGACATCGAGCGCTGAGACGGCTTCGTCGGCAATGATCAGATCAGGATCGAGCGCGATCGCTCGAGCGATGCAGAGGCGCTGTCGCTGACCGCCGGAGAACTCGGAAGGATAGTGCTCAGCGCGATCGCGCCTGACGCCGACCATATCGAACAGATGCGCCATGCGCGCTTGGCGCGCTGCGGCGGATTGGCGGGTATGAACGAGCAGCGGTTCCATCACTGCCTGGCCCGCGGTCATACGGGGATTGAGTGACGAGAAAGGATCTTGGAAGACCATCTGAACCCGGCGCCGAAACGGCTTCATCTCTGCCTTGCCAAGAACACTCACGTCGCGTCCGAACAAGCGCACCTCGCCAGAGGTCGGTGTCACCAGACGCACGATTGCCCGCCCGAGCGTGCTCTTACCCGAACCGCTCTCGCCAATCAGGCCCAGAGTTTCGCCGGGATGGAGTGTCAGATTGACGTCGTCGACGGCATGCACATGTCCGCGCACGCGCGGGATGACGCCGCGCTTGATGGCGAACTTGACATGTAGGTTGCGGATGTCCAGCAGCGGGTCTGCGTCCGACAACCTGCCCGCCGGCGCGGTCTGACCGTCAAGCACCGACATGGACGCCTTCGATTACGCGGTCGACATGCCAGCAAGCAACCTCGTGGTCGGGTGCGATACTGGCGATGGGCGGCCTGCGCCCAAAACAGTCCGAATCTGCAAAACCGCAGCGCGGCGCGAATGGGCAGTCGGTCGGCGTCTCGGCCAGCGATGGCACAACGCCCGGAATCTCGGCCAGATCCCCTTGCGCCTCGCCCACCTCAAGGGTCGGCAAGGCGGCCAGCAGCCCGCGCGTATAGGGGTGACGGGGAGCGCGGAACAATTCCGCCACGGCCGCCCGCTCAACCACCGTGCCGGCATAGAGCACGACGGCCCGGTCCGCGGCTTCCGCCACGACGCCGAAATCATGGGTAATCAGGAGCACCGCGACGCCAAGGTCGCGCTGGATCTCCGCGATCAACTGCAAGATCTGCGCTTGGATGGTGACGTCCAACGCGGTGGTTGGCTCGTCGGCGATCAACAGCTTTGGCTCACAGGCCAGCGCCATCGCGATCATCGCCCGTTGGCGCATGCCACCCGACATCTCGTGCGGATAGCGGTCGAGCCAACTGCCCGGATCCGGGACGTGTACACGCTCAAGCAACTCGACCGCCTGCCCGAACGCACGCTGTCGGCTCATCCGGCGGTGACGCATTAGCGGTTCGGCGACCTGCAGACCGATGGTCAGCAGTGGATTGAGCGCGGTCATCGGCTCCTGAAAAATCATGGCGATCTCGTTGCCTCTGATCGCCTGCATCCGTGCTTCGCTTTCGCGCAGCAGGTCGGCGCCGAGGAATCGAATCCGACCCTCGATCCGGGTCCTGCGCGATGGCAATAGCCGCAGGATGGCATTGGCCGTCACGCTTTTGCCGCAGCCCGACTCGCCGACCAGCGCCAACGTCTCGCCGCGCCGCAAGGTGAAGTCGATTCCATTGACCGCGTGTAAGCTGGCGTGCCGGCCCTCGAAACACACCGACAACCCGTCGACCTCCAGTACTTGCTCAGCCAACTCCGTCGCCTGCTTTTCGTGCACGGCGGTGTCCCTTACGGCCTCAGACCGCATAGGCGGCATCCGGGACAAGGGAATATGCATCATTCGGCCGGCTGTTGATCATGTCGGTCAGCTCTCGCTGCTTTTTGCGGTAGGCCGGGTCATCGAAGCGGTTGGTCGTCTCGTATGGATCCTCCGCCAGATCGTAGAGCTCACCCAAACCGGACAGAGAATCCACGGTCAGTTTCAGGGTCGGCGTGCGCACGCTCGACAAGTTGACCGCGACGCCGCATCGCTGGGTCCCGAGGTCCCATTCGGTGCGGCTGAAGTCCCGGGTCTCGTCTTGGCCCGAGAGCAGCTTTGCCAGTGATTGGCCATGGGCGATCGGCGGCGCCTCCATGCCGGCCCAGTCATAGAAGGTGGCGCCAAGATCAATCGTGGATACGGGTCGCTCGACGACATTGCCACGGGCGATCCCCGGGCCACGCATCACAAGGCCGACCCGCACGAGGCCGTCATAGAGCATCGGCCCCTTCAGCATCAGTCCGTGATCCCCCAGCCAATCGCCGTGGTCGGAGGTGAAGATGACGACGGTGTTGTCGGCCATCCCGATCGTGTCAAGATGCGCGAGAATGCGCCCGACATTGTGGTCGATCAGGGAAATCATGCCGTAGTAATTTGCCGTAACGGCGCGCAGGATGTCATCGGGCAGATTGCGCGGCCGAGACCAGTTGACCCGCATGTAGCGCATCACCGGATCGGGCTCCGTCGGGTCGTTCTCGCGCGAAGCGCGATGCCAAAATGGCCGTCGGTCGAAGTCTTCGACCCGGAATGGCGGCAGGTCGACCTCCTCCGGGTCGTACATCCGGCTCCACGGTTCCGGTGCATCGAACGGCGTGTGTGGATCAGGCATCGACGTCCAAAGGACAAAGGGTTCGGCGTCTAGCTTGCGTTCGTTGATATAGTTGATGGTCCGGTTGGCACACCAGGACGAGGTGTGGTAGGCCGGAGGCAAGGCGGAGTGCCAGACTTGGTTGAAGCCGCAATCGGGCTCGAGCCTCGTGTCCCACCGCGCGAGGCGTTCCTCGCCGCAACCATCTTGAAAAAAGAAGCGCTCATAGTGAAAGCCGTCTGGCGGGCGCGGCATATCGGTGTTGTGGTGATTATGCTGGATTAACTCAACATGATCGAAACCCATATAGGGACCGGACCAGTCTTGGCCGCGCCTTTCATCGCCGCGCGGGCCATCGGGTCCTGCCTTGTACTTGCCGTGCCGTAGATGCGCCTTGCCGATCAGCGCAGTTTTGTACCCCGCCTTCGCCATCCGGTTGGCGAAGCCATACTCCTTGGCGATCGGGACAGTTAGGTCGTACCCGTTGTCGAGCACGCCGCAGGTTCGCGGAAAAAGCCCAGACAGAATGGACGCGCGCGCCGGCATGCATACTGCGTTTGGGGTGGTACAGGCGCTAAAGCGCGTACCGTTGACCGCCATCGAGTCGATATGCGGCGTTTTGACTTTGCGCTGCTCAAACCCAAAGCAGTCGCCGCGATGCTGGTCAGACGTGATCAGGATAATGTTAGGCCGCATCGCGGAATCCTTCTTGTGTCGGTCCTAGGCAGTGCGCGAGGACGGATCGAAGTGATCACGCAGTCCGTCGCCCAGCATGTTGAACGCAAGCATCGTGACAAACAGCGCAAGACCCGGAAAAATTGAGACCCAGGGCGCAATGAACAGCGACTCATAGCCGTCGGCGATCAAGACACCCCAGCTAGCCTCCGGTGGCTGGATCCCAACCCCCAGGAAGCTGAGCGTCGCCTCGGCGAGGATGGCGTTGCCGAAGCGGACCGTTGCCAGCACGATGATGGGGCCCATGATGTTGGGCAGAATATGCCGGCTGATAATGCGCGACCCGCTCATGCCGATCACCCGGCCGGCGGACACGTAGTCCTGCTTCATGACAACCATCGACGCGCCGCGCGTAACACGGGCGAACTGGCTGACGCGGATCACCGATAGGGCGATGATCACGTTGATCAGACTGGGCTCCAGCACCGCGACGATGGCCAGTGCCAGCACTACGCCGGGCACCGACATCAGGATGTCGATCAGGCGCATGAGAACGTCATCGACAATACCGCCGACATAGGCCGCAACAGTGCCGACCAGCGTACCCAGGACCATCGCGATGGCGATCGACGAAAACCCAACCAAAAGCGAGATGCGGGCCCCATAAAGGACGCGCGTCAGCACATCACGGCCAAACTGGTCGGTACCCATCCAATGCGACCAGCTCGGCGGTTGGTGCCGGGCCAGAAGGTCTATCTCGGCGTACCCAAACGGCGTGATCCAGGGCGCCAAGATCGCGGCGGCAACGATCAGAAGTGCCAGCGCTGCGAAGATCGCATTCGACGGGCGTTCAAGAAACCGACGCAAGGAAGACGGACGCCGAGCTGGCAATGTATCGTCTGCCTGCGGTACGGCGCTGGGCCCGGCGGAATAGGTCGCCTGCTGGGTCATCGTGTTTGGGCGGTTCGAAGCCGCGGGTCAATGACGAAATAGAGGATATCGACCAACAGGTTCACCACGATGAAGACTGTCGCAATAGTCAACACCGCTGTTTGGGCGACATACAGGTCGTGCTCATAGATCGCATCGAGCAAGACCTTCCCCAAACCCCGCAGCGAGAAAACCGCCTCCACCGCGACCGTGCCGCCCATGATGCCGCCCAGCTGGAAGCCGATTACCGTTATGATGGGGATCAGCGCGTTTCGCAGGCCATGGCGAAACACGACGACGCGCGGGTTTAGGCCCTTGGCGCGGGCCGTCCGTGTGAAGTCTTGGGATAGCACGTCGAGCATACCGGCCCGCGTCAACCGGGTGATAAGCGCGGCGGGGTGCATGGCGACCGCCATGACAGGCAGAATGATCGCCGCTAAGCCATAATCCTGCAGCGCCCCGCCGAGTGGAAAGATTGGCCACAGATATGCGAAGACCAGCATCAGCACGAGGGCGAACCAGAAGGTGGGTGTCGCTGAGCCGGCGATTGAGATGATCCGCGCCAGATAATCGACGATGCCGCCTCGATACACAGCCGAAAGCAGGCCAAGAGGTATGCCGACCAGCACAGCCACCAGCATCGTGCCGAAGGTGAGGATCAATGTGGTCGGCAACGCTGTCAGCATAATCTCGCTGACACTCAGAGCCGGGTTGACGACCGACTGTCCCAAGTCCCCGCTCAAAAAGCCGCCCAGCCAGTCGAAAAACCGTTCCATCACGGGCCGGTTCAGGCCCATCTGCTCGCGCATCGCCTGCAGTTGGGCAGGATCCGCCGTCCCGCCGGACTCATAGTCAAGTCCAAGCGCGATAGCGGCCGGATCGCCGGGCGACAGTTCCCCCAACAGGAAGACGAGCAGCGCAACTCCGAAAAGCGTTGGTACGGCAAGCAGCAGACGCCGCAATACCATATCAAAGGGCATGGCGACCGCTCATTCGATGCAGCACGTCACCAACCAACAGGCAGCCGCCGCGCTATTCGGACAGCCACACCTCGTACCAGTCCTCCCGGCCTTTGAGCAGTGCGGTGGAAAAGTTCATCACCTCGTCGCGCCAAGCGGTGCGGTGGTTGCGGTAATTGACAAAAATCATCGGCAAGTCCTGCATGATGACTTGCTGAAACTCGGCGATCTCGGCGGCGACTGACGCGGGATCTTCAGCCGCGGCGATGGCAACCGCCAACTCCTCGGCGCGCTCATTCTGCACCCCGCCATCCTGATTGTAGCCGGTCAGATTGCCGTTGGAACCGGCGCCGAACAGGCTCCAGGTGTAATCGGAGAGACTAGGGCTGCCATCGTACTGGTAGAGCAGCAAATCGAAATCGCGGCTGTTCCGCCGTTGCAGGTAGGCGGCGTTGGGTATGCTCTCTACCTCGATGTCAATGCCCAGCGGGGCGAGTTGCGCCTGGATCAGAACCCCACGATCGGCGTGCGCCTGGCCGGGTGCGGTCACCAGGTTGAGTGTGAGCGGGTTATCCGGTCCGTATCCAGCCTCCCGAAGCAATGCCTGCGCGCGCTCAAGGTCAGGCCGGATCGCCGAGAGATCCTCCATCGGCAAGTAGCCTGGATGCCAGGCTGGGAAGATACCGGAGACCAATCCGCCGGTCTGATTATAGACGGCATCGATAATCTGTTGACCGTCGATCCCGGACTGTATGGCCTGGCGGATGCGCACATCGGACAGGACCGGATCAGTCGTATCAACCAGCAATGTGGTCAGCGTGGAATTTTCGCCCTCCGCCACGGTGACGTCAGGGAACGCGACGAGTTCTGGCACCTGCGCCTCAGGGAAGGTATTCAACACCTGCATTTCGTCGCTCTGGATCGACAGAGAGCGCACGCTGCCAGACGTGACGTGTGTGCTGACCACGCCGTCCAAACACGGGATGCCCTCCATGAAGTAGTTGTCGTTGCGCGACAACTCGAGCCGTTCGCGCGGCCGGAAGACATCCAAAACAAAAGGCCCGCTGCCGACCGCGGCCTCAACGCCGAACGCCTCTCCATACTCCTCGACGGCAGTCGGCGACGGCACGTGGGTGGAGGTGGCCAACGCCCATAGGAACTGGGGCCAGTCCTGACTGAGATGTATTTCGAAACTCAGATCTCCGGTTACGGCCACCTCTTCCAGATAAGTCGACCATTGCCCGGAGTAGCTCGAGACCACGTCTCCATCGGCGATCCGGTCGATGGCGAATTTCACTGCTTCTGCGTTGAGTGGCGTCCCGTCGTGAAAGGTAATTCCGGGCCGAAGCTGGAAGGCAAATACGTTGTCGGCAGTTTCCTCCGGCATCGCCTCGACTAGCCACGGCAGGTATTCCAGATCCTGTGTGAGCCGGATGATCGGATCGTACAGCCAGTTCATCTGATAGTAAGGATGCACGCTGATCGCCGGATCGAGCGTCTGTCGAGCGACGGCGTTCGTGTGGATGACCCCACCATACTGTTCGCACGCCGGCGATTGCGATACGGCGCCAGTAGGGGCGGCGACAGTTGAGACGGCGGCTGTGATTGCAATGGTCGCGACCGAACCGACAAGAGCGCGCATATTTCCCTCCCAGATGACAATTATTCTTCTACCCGGCAGGCGCCACTTCGTGGACGCGCCGCCGGCGACACGTTGCACTTGGGGCGAATGTTGACATCCAGCACTATGCAAGTCCATTTATCAAAAATTCACGGATCGATAACCACAGGTAATTGCCGTGCTCAATCCCCGGCAGATGATTCACTTCCAAGCGGCGGCGCGTCACGGCAACCTTCGGCGCGCCGCCGTGGAACTGGGCATCTCGCAACCAGCATTGTCGAAAAGCATCCACGCCCTGGAGGCCCGGCTCGGCGTCGAACTGCTTACTCGATCCACTCGCGGCGTTGAAACCACGGCCATCGGCAAGGCCCTGTCAGCACATGGGGAGGTTGTGGCGGCGGAGCTGCTCGCGGCGGAGGCGACGTTGGAGCAGATGCGGGGCGGCGGTGCCCAGTCGATCCGGATAGGCGCGGGGCCCACCTTTGCCGATTGGCTTCTGCCGATGGCGATCAACCGCTTCCGCCAACGCCACCCGGCCATCCGCGTGTCGGTCACTGTCGGCCTGCGCGAACAGCTTCTGCACGCGCTCAAGACCGGCTCAATCGACTTCTTTCTCGGAAGCGCCTTTGAGAGCGATACGAAGGGCCTGAGACACGAGGTTCTGTATTCCGATCGACTGGCGGTTTGCTGTCGGCCCGGCCACCCCCTAAGCGGCCGACGCACCATCGAACTGGCCGAACTGGTTGAGTATGATTGGGCTTTCATTCGGCTGCAGAAGGGCGGTCTTGCACAAGAGGAACTGCTGCGCGCGCTGCTTGCTCACGGGGTGAAGAGCCCGCGTACGGCTTTGGAGTCAGATAGCGCCACGCTCGTCTTTGCCACTGTCTCGCAGACCGACACCTTGTGCCTGCGACCGATCCCCCTGGGATACCGGCTGCACTCAATCGGTGGCCTCGTCGAATTGTCGGTGCCGCCCATCTTTCAGCGCCAGACGCGCGGGCTCACGTATCGCGTTCCCTCTGGGCTGACCGCCGCCGACCGAGCGATGGTTCGAGCCTTAAAGGAAATCACAGCCGATTTCCGGCTGGTCGACGACGCGGAACCCTAACAGTTGTTCCGGCTGGTCGGTCCTATCGACCGATAACTTTTCGTCGATTTACTGGCGTTGGCGAGAACCACTATGGTCTCGAAGACGCTGCTGAAAATGTGGCGCGAAGGGAAGGAAGTTGCCGACGTGTCATCCCCTAACATCCTGCTCATCGTTTCGGATCAACATGCCCAGCATGCGTCCGGCTGCTATGGCGAACCAGCCGGCGTGACGCCGGAGCTTGATCGGCTGGCAGCAGGCGGCGTGGTATTCGACAATGCCTACTGCCCGTCGCCGATCTGTGGCCCCAGCCGCATGTCGATGATGACAGGCCGGCAGCCGCACGAAAATCGCTGCTGGCTGAACGGCGACATCCTGAATTCTGGGACGCCAACCTTCGCCCATGCGTTGGGTGCGGCAGGCTATAGGACGGCCCTGATCGGTCGCATGCATTTCATCGGACCGGACCAGACCCACGGCTATGACGAACGTACGGTCGGCGACCACTCCGCGAACTGGCCGGGTAACCCGAGCTTCGATCACGGCGAGTTGCGGGGCACGTCGGGACCGGACCGCGTGAGCGCCGATAAGTCCGGCGCCGGGATCAACGCGTACGATCTGAAGGATCGGGACACGGCCGCGGCCGCCGTGGACTGGCTGCGGTCTGCCGGCGAGCGCCGAGCCGCTGGCGACCGTCAACCCTTCCTACTGACCGTCGGCTTCATGCTGCCGCATCCACCCTACGTGGCCGACCCCGACGATTTCGACGCGATGGCCGGACGGGTCCCACCGCTGCGCGTACCGCGTGGCGACCCGGAGACCGAGCACCCTTGGGTGCGCGCGTGGCGCCGCGAGCGGGGCATTGACGACGTCTCGAACGCGGCCGTACAGCGGGTGCGGCAAGCCTATTGGGGCATGGTCCGGCGTCTCGACGCGCATTGCGGCCAAGTTCTTGCGGCTCTGGAGATGGCCGGTCTGGCGGAAGATACCGTCGTCATCTACGTCTCCGACCATGGGGACCACCTGGGTGATCGCGGGCTATTTTGGAAGCACTCCTTCTTCGACGAGTCAGTGAAGGTGCCCTTCATTGTGCGTTGGCCCGGTGCGCTAACCGCCGGAGCGCGCCGTCGACATTTGATCAGCCTCACCGACCTTGGCGCCGGCCTTCTGGACATTGCTGGCGGCGCATGGAGCGGCGGCGGCAACAGCTTTCTGCCAGTTGTCCGGGACCCAGATGCTCCCTGGCCGGACGAGGTGGTTTCCGAATACTGCCAAGGCGTGAACGATCCCTGGTCGGCGGCGACCATCACGCTGAACCGAATGGTACGCCGCGGACGCTTCAAGGCCTGTTACTATCACGGGCAGCGGATGCAGCTTTTCGACATGGAGAACGACCCGCTTGAGCAGAACGATCTCGCCGGCGATCCGGCGGATGCACCCATCCTGACGGCCTTGCGAGCCCGCTTGCTCAGCGACTGGGATCCCGATCAGATCGGCCGCCAGATCGCGGACCGTGAACGCGACGCCTCAGTGCTGGTAGAATGGGCCGCACGCACCCACCCGATCGAGCAGCATCGCTGGTCAATGCCCAACGGCGTGGTGCCATCCCTGCGCCAGTAAAAGTGGCGTTTGGCATACTAACCAAAATGAATGCGGCCGCAGCATCATGGGACCGATCGGACCACTGACCATCCCACGCTCGATGTTTGTGTTGGTCATGTGGTCAGGGCCGGCGCGGTCGGCAGCCTTCTAGGCGGATCGCCGCTTGGTTATGCCGCCTGCGGCGCATCAATCGACCCAGTCGAGCCTGTTGTCAGCGGAGGCCATGTGCCATCGGATAATCTCGGGCGGGTCGACGGCTATTGCCCAGTCGGCAAGTACCGACTGGTCCGCGGCGTTCTGCTGCACTCGTCGCATTACATCGTTGGGGCTCCAGTCGGCCAACAGGCGAGCCCGCAGTTGCTGCCGTAGAGCGTCAAAGGCCGGGTCGTTTGCCAGGTCGCACGTTTCGTCGGCATCGTGGAGGAGGTCGAACAGCTGATCGGGTTGGCCGTGATGGAAAACATATTTGTAGCGGCCACTGCGCAGCATGCGTGACAAGACCGTGCGCCCGCCCGTCCAAGCGGCAACGCCGTCGCTAACATATTCACTGACCGTCTCGTCTAGCCACGGATAAGCGCCATCTTGCAGAAGCGGCTCCAGGCTGGATCCGTCGCCCTCGTGAAGCGGGTCCGCGCCGGCAAGATCGACGATCGTGGCGGTCAGATCGGTCAGGTTCACGATTTGAGAACGCCGTGCCCCGCCATCCATATGGCCGGGCCATCGGAAGACCAGCGGGACGCCCACCGCCTCCTCAAAGAAGCTCTGCTTCCACCATAGGCCTCGCTCGCCGATATGGTCGCCATGGTCGGAGGTGTAGATGACGCACGTGTTTTCCCGCAGCCCGGCGGCGTCGAGCGCCGCCAGCACCTTGCCGATCATCGTATCGAGGGCGGTGACCAGCCCGTAATAGGCGGTCCTGGCACGCATGACCTCGTGCTGCGGCGCGTCGGCGATGCCGCGATCCTGCCGCCACCAGGCGAAATGCGGGTGTTCACGCGCAGGCACGCCCAGCCGCGGCGGCGGCACGCTCCCCTCGTAAGAGGCATAGAGGTCTGGACTGCAGACATAAGGCGCATGGGGCAGCAGCCAGCCCACTGTCATTGCAAAGGGTGTGTTGTCTCCCTGGGCGCGACGTTCGCCGATCGCGCGCAGTTCGGCGATTGCGGCATCGGTAACGTCTTCGTCGTGGGCTTCATACGCGGACCGGCCAGGGCCGGAGGCCGTGAGGCTTTCGCGCCAAGGGTCGTTGGCCCGGCGTAGCAGCCCGAGATCATGCGCCCTGCCCCCCACCCAGTTGGTGCTGTGGTCGCCCACCAACCGTTTGCGAAAGCCGCGCTGTTGGTCGGGGCCGATGGAGTGCAGACGCCCGACCAACGAGGCGTCGTAGCCCACCGCGCCGAGCGCATGCGCGTAGGTCGGCGTGCCCGATGGCAAGATGTCGGTGTTGTTCCAACAAGACTGCCGATGCGGCATCCGGCCGGTCAGCAGTGACATGCGCGATGGTAGGCAAATGGGCGACGGGCAGTAGGCAGAATCGAACGTCACCCCTTCGGCCGCAAGCCCATCGATGTTTGGTGTCCGGACGACGGGGTCGCCGTAACAGCCGGCCAGGCGCGCGTGCTGATCGGAGAAAAGAAGGAGAATGTCGGGCCGGGTGGCTGTGCCGTTCCCGTTGCCGGGTCTGTTAGTCACCATCAAGTGTCGAGTCGGTTGTGGTCGGCCCGCATCGGCCAGAGATGGGTACTGGGCGGTTCAACCTGGTTCGCCCAGTCGCGCAGGATGGCCTTGTCGGCGATCCTTTGCTCGATGCGGGCTTCGATCTCGTCAGGGTCCCAGCCCCGCAAGGCCTCACGCACAAGCTGCGCACGCACGGCCGCATGGTGGCGGGCATCAGCGAGGTCGTTCATCTCGTCGGGATCGTCCTGGAGATCGAACAGCTGTGGCGGCATGCGGTGATAGTAATTCAGCTTATAGCGGCCGAAGCGCACCATGCGGGCCTGCGTCGTGCCGGGTATGCCCCAGTCGAAACGCGAGCCTTGGCAATACTCCGAATAGGTCAGGTTCTGCCAAGGCACGGCGTCGTCTTGCGCCAATCGCCAAAAGCTTACGCCATCGCCGTTGGTCAGCGGTGGCGCGCCGGTCGCCTCCAACATCGTCGCCGTGACGTCGATCAGATTGACCACCTGGTCGCGACGCTGCCCCTCGGGCAGCGAACCCGGCAAGGCCATGATCAGCGGTACCCGCACCGAGTCCTCGTAGAATGTATGCTTCCACCAGAGCCCATGCTCGCCGATTTGCTCGCCATGATCGGATGTGTAGACCACTAGCGTGTCGTCGCGCAGGCCAAGCGCGTCGAGGCGGTCAAGCAGGCGCCCGATCATGCGGTCCATCGAGAAAACCAGGGCATAATAGGCGGTGCGGGCGCGCCGTTCCTCCTCATCCGTCACGTCGATGATATCCCGATGCCCGGACCACTCGCTCAACCAGGGATGGGGGTGCCCGTTTGCAGGCGCGCGGCGCTCCGCGAGGCCGACACGGCCGGCGAAACGGTCAAAATCCTCCTTGCGAGCGACAAAAGGGGCGTGGGGCAACATCAGCCCCACGGTCAAGGCGAAGTGTTCGCGCCGGCCCGCGCGCAAATCCGCCGCCAGTTCGTCGAGCACATCG
>JBCBSH010000071.1:0-19141 GCA_039819285.1 Pseudomonadota bacterium | reverse complement strand
ACTGCCCGAGATATGCTCGCAACTCAGCGGACGCGGGCGTCGACAACAGGCCGGCCATTGGGCCGTCGGCGATGATACGACCATCATGGACGAACAGGGCACGGACATTCAGGTTGCGCACCTCCTCCAACTGGTGGCTGACCATCACGACGGTTAGGCCGCGGTCCTTGGCCAGCGCGCGAACGAGATTGGTCATCTCGCGCCGACGGCCCGGATCGAGCGCGGCGAACGGCTCGTCCAGCAGCAAGATCGGCCGGTTGCGTACCAGGCTGCGCGCCAAGGCGACACGCTGACGCTCGCCGCCCGACAGATGGCGTGGCCATCGGCCGGCCAGTTCGGCCAGCCCCATGCGGTCAAGCGCCGTTGTCACGTGACGCCACTGCTGCGGCGATAACCTCAGGCCCGGATGCAGGCCCAGGGCCACATTCTCGGCAACGGTTAGATGCGGAAACAGGTTGCCTTCCTGAAACAACGTGGTCACCGGGCGATCGGCCGGCACCTTGTCGCCGACATCCTCGCCCATCAGCAGCATTTTGCCCGCCGTCGGGCGGTCGAAACCGGCGATCAGGTTCAATAGGGTCGACTTGCCGGCGCCGCTGGGCCCCAGCACGATGACGAACTCGCCGGCCGAGATGTCAAAGTCGAACTGCATTTCCATCGCCTCGTAGCGGAAAGAGACGTGGTCCAAGGCAACGGCGGTCGCAGTGTTATCGCGTGGCACGGCCGCCTACTCCCCTGTCGATCGCAGTGAACACGAACAGGCACAAAAGGATCAGAAGCCCGGCGACCACGGCGGCCTCGTCCATGCGATAGGCGGAAAGCCGCTGATACAAAAGCATAGGCAAGGTCTCCGTTTCGGCGGTGCCGAACAGGGCGATGACGCCGAAATCGCCAAACGACAAGGCCACGGTCAGCCCGAGGGCCAGCGCGATCGGACGGCGCAGCAGGGGCCAGTCCACCAGCCGGAACCGGTCCAGCGGGCGCATGCCCATGCCCTGGATCAGCCGGTCGTAGCGCCGCGCGGCCTGGGTCATCGGCGGATTGAGAATGCGCACAATGAAAGGCAGGCCCATAACGGCATTCACGATGATGACGATAACGAGACCCAGGGAAAATGGGTCGGCCACTGTCCGTAGGACCAAAAACATGCCGGCCCCCAGCACCATCGGCGGCACGACGAGGCTGAGCGAGGCGGTGGTCTCCAACAGGCCAGCCAGTTTTCGCCGTTGCCGGCGCACGTCGAGCCATCGGGCCGTCGACAACAGACCCCAGCCCAAGATCAGCGACAGGCTGCCGGCCGCGAGCCCGACCCCGAGGCTGCGCCCGGCCGCGGCCCAGACATCACCGTCGGTGATCACCGTCACGATAGGCCCGGTCACGAACCGGCTGGCCAGCGCCGCCAACGGTGCCAGAACGATAGCGGTGCCAACCAGCAGCCAGCCGACATCGATCGCGCGAGCCAGCGGATGCCGACCGTCCGGCCTTGCGTCGGCGGTCTGCAATGTGGCCTCCGGCGCGATTGGCCGGGCCCACAGCATCAAGACGGCCATGACACAGGCGCAAACCGCAACCTGCAGCACCGACAAGGCCAGCCCGCGCTGCAGGTCGAAATCGAAGCGTAGCGCCTGATAAATCGCGACCTCCAAGGTCGCGTTCGGCGGGCCGCCGCCCAGGGTCAGCACTACGGCGAAGCTGGTGAAGCACAACAGGAAGATCAGCCCGGCGATGCCGGGCGCGACCTCGCGGATCATCGGCCATTCTATCAGGCGGAAGATCTGTGGCCCGCTCATGCCGAGCTGGCTGGCCAGCCGCCATTGCTCCGACGGGATGGTCGCCCAGCCCGCCAGCATCAGTCTTGCCGCGAACGGCATGTTGAAAAAGACATGGGCCATCAAAATGCCGGACAGGCCGTAGAAGTCGAACCTGCCCGGCAGGCCCAACCACTCCCAGCTCTGATTTAGCCAGCCATTGCGGCCGAGAAGGATCACCATGCCCAGAACGCCGACAATGGTCGGCAGCACCATCGGCACGCCCAACAGCCGGATCAACAGCGACCGGCCGGCGAAGGACGGTCGGCGCGCCAGGGCGCGGGCCACGGGTATCGCCAAAACGATGCTGATCAGGGCGGACAGCGTTGCCTGAATGACCGTGAAGCGCAGGATCGACCAGATGTAGGGGTCGGTCCAAATCCGCCGTCCGTCGGTGTCCGGCGCGGCGAGCAGAAGGCCGATCGCGCTGACCGCGATCAGGCCGGCCAGCAGGCCGATAACCAGTCCCCCGGGTAGCAGGCCCGGCAGCAGCCCCGCGATGTTTCGCCCGCTTGGCCTTGCCGCGCCTAGCGCGACATCGCTGTCAGCCATTCGTCGATCCAGGCTTGCCGGTGGTCGCGCACGGTTTCCGACGGGTAGAGCAACGCAGGTCCCTCAGGCGGCGGGGCGAAGCCTTCCGGCAGCCCGCCGGCGGGGAACCGTGCGGGATACATCCAGTTCGTGGTGGGTATCGCCTCCTGGAACTCCGGTGACAGAAGGAACGCCAGAAACTCCGCCGCCAATTCCGGCGAATCGCTGGTCTGGGTGATGCCCGCGACCTCGACCTGCATGTAATGGCCTTCGTCGAACGCATCCGCGGTGTAGCGCTCGTCGCCTTCGGCGATGCGGTGGTAGGAGGGCGAGGTGGTGTAGCTCAGCACCATCGGCGCCTCACCCTCCAGGAACATGCCATATGCCTCGCTCCAGCCGCTTGTCACCGCGACGATGCGCGGGCGCAATTGGGCCCATGCCGCGGGCGCTGCCTCGCCATAAACCTGCCGGATCCATAGCAACAGGCCGAGGCCAGGGGTGCTGGTGCGCGGGTCCTGGATCAGGATTTCGACATCGCTGTTTTCGACCAGGTCGCGCAGGCTCGTCGGTGGTTCTTCGATCGTATCGGTGTCGTAGACGAAGGCGAAATAGCCCCAATCGAAGGGCACGAAGGTCTCGTTGTCCCAATCAATGGGCAGATCGAGCGGCGGCAAGGTCAGCCCGTGCGGCACGACCAACATGTCCGCCACCGCCTCAGCCACCAGGTTCAGGTCAAGGCCCAGAACCACGTCGGCGGGGCTGTTGGCGCCCTCCAGGCGCAGACGGCTCAGCAACGCGACACCGTCATCGACGGCGACGAACTCGATATCGCAGCCGCATTGCGCCTCGAACAACTCCTCGGCGACCGGTCCCGGTCCCCAGTCGGAAACGAAGGAGGAATAGGTGTAGACCGTCAAATCCTCAGCCGCCGCCAGCGACGTGCTGGCAAGGAGGGCGAGTACGGCCAGGGTGCCGCCATGTCGGACGTTGGGAAGGGTTTGGCGCATAGACATGTCCTCTCACCGACGAATGTGGAAAGAGGACCCTTGGGGCGCCGCTTACCTCCCTCCGCCGGCATGATCCGGATCAGGTTCGTTGGGTTGGCGTCGCCGCCTCTCAGCCCGCCTCAAGCGGACACCCCAGGTAAGTTGTGCCTAACACATGGCCGGTTCGGACCGGCCTGTCAAATCATTGTCGCGCTTGCGATCGTGCCCGGCGCCTGGCGCCGAGACCCGGTTCTAGATCGGCCGGCCGGACGCTAGGATCGACGGCGCGAGGCCGCAAACGTCGTCAGGAACGCGATGACGATCGCGATGATCAGGCTGACCCACGCATCGCTGCCGAGAATCGAACTCTCGATCAACACAGCGCCGTCATCGTCGGTTGCCGTTATCCGCCCGCCGATGAAGATGTAGCCGATCAGGATTGCTGCGACGGCCAGCCAACCGGCCAGGACGCCAATGGTTTTCATGGCCGCCTGACGCAGGAAACCCAGCAGCACGATGATCGCGTGACAAACCAGCGCAACGATTGCGGCGATCTGTGGCCAGACCAAATCGACCACGAAACCCGCCTCTTCGGCCGCCGAGGTATCGACCGCCGTCAGTGAAAGAATATCCCAAGCAACGCCTATCAGGGCGACAATCGCTGCAACGATCAGCCAAAAGCCGGACATACCACTCTTGGATTGACTGCTGGCCATGCACTTGCTCCTTTCTTCGCCGTTATCCTGTGTCGACTGCCATTGAGGCCTGATTCTCTTGCGAAGCGCCGTAAGGTTACGCGAAATGCGCGCCGGCTCAAATCCAAATTGCGGGCTCAGCAGCAGCGCGGAACGGGAACGCCGCTGTCGCGGGGCCCGGACCGCATTGACCCCATAGCCCGGCGACGTTAGCTGATCGTTATGGACAGGCGCCCCTGGCTAATCGGCAGCGAGATCTATCGGCGCTCGACCTACGGGTCGAAGCATCCGCTGGCGATCCCGCGCGTCTCGACGGCCTTGGACCTGATCCGCGCCATGGGCTGGCTGGATGAAACGCGCTATATCGACAGCCCGATGGCGACCCCGGCGCAGCTCGGCCGGTTTCACGATGCCGACTATGTCGCCGCCTTGCAGGAGGCGGAGCGCGCGCAGAGCCTGCCGAAGGACCGGTCCGAGCGCTATGGGCTTGGCCGCAACGGCAACCCGTTCTTCACCGAGATGTTCCGGCGCCCGGCGACCGCCTGCGGTGCGTCGATCCTGGCCGCTGACCTGCTGGCCGATGGCGGCATCGTTCACAGCCCTGCCGGCGGCACCCATCACGGACGGCGCGATCGGGCCAGCGGCTTCTGCTATCTCAATGACCCAGCGCTTGCCATTCTGGGCCTCTTGGATCGCGGCATTGCGCCGATCGCCTATGTCGACATCGACGCCCATCATGGCGACGGGGTGCAGGACGCATTCGCCGGCGACGATCGGGTTTGGACGATTTCGGTGCATGAAGGCGGCCGCTGGCCGTTCACCGGCCCAACATCCGATCGCGGCGGGGGCCAGGCCCGCAACCTGGCTGTGCCGGAAGGGCTGAACGACAGCGAGTTTGCGCTGATCCTGGCTTGCGCGATCGTGCCACTGGTCGAGCGTATCGCGCCAGCGGCGATCGTTCTGCAATGCGGCGCCGACGGCGTCGAAGAAGATCCTCTCGCTAAACTCAGCCTATCCAACCGCTCCCACCTGGCGGCCGTCCGTGCGCTGATGCCAATGGCGCCGCGCCTGCTGGTGCTGGGCGGTGGCGGCTACAATCCGTGGTCTGTGGGGCGGTGCTGGGCTTCGGTCTGGGCGATCCTGAACGGCATCGATCCGGAAGAACCCGTGACGCCTGCGGCCGAAGCGGTGCTGCGTGCGCTTTCCTGGCGGCGGACGCAAGGTCGCAACCCGCCGGAGCATTGGTTCACCACCTTGGCCGATCGGCCGCGAACCGGTCCGATACGGCCGGCGATTCGAGACTTGATCGACGCCGTTTTAGCGCCATGATCAGGCGCTCGACTGCTTTCCGCCCGCCGTCAGGAACCCCCCAGTGACCAAGCTGCTCTCTCTCCTCGTGCTTATTGTCGTCGCCGTTGCTGCACCCCAGCTCAGCGGTGCGCAAACGCCGCAAAGCCTTCAGACCGAGGAGATCTCGATCGAGACCGCGTCCGGCGGCAGCCATCATTTCGTGGTTCAGATCGCAGACGAGCCGGCCGAACAGGCGACCGGCCTGATGCATGTGACCGAGATGCCGGCCGATGGCGGCATGCTGTTTCTGTTTCCGGAGGCCGCGCCGCGCGGGTTCTGGACCATGAACACGCTTCTGTCGCTCGACATGGTGTTCATCGCCGAGGATGGAACGATCGTGAATATCGAGGAACGCACGCGGCCGTTCGACCCGTCGCGCGGCCCGGAAACCCATCGCTCGACCGGACCGGCCACGGCGGTGCTGGAGATCAATGGCGGCGTCTCGCAGCTCTTGGGCATCGCGGCGGGCGACCGGGTCGTCCACCCGCACTTCGACGGTTCCTAAGCGTCCGGTTCCGCTAGCGGTCCGGCGATCAGGTTTTGCCAGGCCGTGCCGGCGGCGAGCTGGCAACTGCGCCCGTCCGGCGAGGTCGCGAGGATCGTCCAGTCGCCATTGTCAGGGTTGGTCAACAGCTCCAACAGATCGCCGTTGCGCGCCAGGCCCATGGCAACCGGCATTTGCTCAAACCGTTCGGCCATCAGGCTCAGCACGTGCCGGCGCTCCGGACAGGCGCGATAATCGGTCGGCTGCGCCACAGCCGTTGTCGCGGTCACGGCAGCGAGCCCAGACGCTAGTGCAAGGATCTGACGAACCATATGGCCTTTCCATCGGCGGCGGTCGCCCGAGCGCGACCACACCGACCGATTCATGAGTGTAAAGGTCCCAACACCAGTTCGCCAGCGCTACAACGCTTGGTTGATCACTTTTCGGCGACAATGCGACCCATCGCTGCCGTCGCTGCCATCTGCGCGACTTGTCGCGGCCGGTCTTGGGTGTTATGTCCCCAAGCTTATTGCACGGGGCGTAGCGCAGCCTGGTAGCGCGCCTGCTTTGGGAGCAGGATGTCGGCGGTTCAAATCCGTCCGCCCCGACCATCGCAAGGGTCGATCTCGGGCGGCCGGGCAGAGGAGCGGACGGGAGATGACGGTCAAGGCACGCATCTATCAGCCGGCCAAGACGGCCATGCAGTCGGGCCGGGCGAAGACCCATCGTTGGGTCTTGGAGTACGAGCCGGTCACGCCGCGCCGTCCGGAGCCGCTGATGGGCTGGATCAGTTCCGGCGATACGCTGAACCAGATCCGCCTGCGCTTCGAAACCGAGGAAGAGGCGGTCGCCTTTGCCAAGCGCAAAGGGCTGGACTACTCGGTCGAACAGCCGCAAGAACGCCACGTCACGCCCAGAAACTACGCCGACAATTTCCGGCCGCGGCCCCGCTGAAAAAGCAGCGCTCGCAGCCAGAACGCGCCCTTAGCTCAGCTGGATAGAGCACCGGCCTTCTAAGCCGACGGTCGCAGGTTCGAGTCCTGCAGGGCGCGCCATTCTTGACGAAAGCGGTGAGGCGGTCTTGAGTTGCAAATCGTCGCACCACCTGCTCGAAGGGATCTAAGCATGGCTGCCAGACATCTCGTGTTCGGACTGGCCCTGTTGGCGGTGCCGGCCTTAACCATTTTTCCCGACACGGCTTCCGGCCAAGATGCGGTGGAGCCATTTTGCGGGGAGTTCGAGGCCGTACGGCATCAGGACCTGATCACCTTCATCAATCATGGCGACGAGGGCGTCTCACCGGGAGACGTACGCATTTTGCGTTGGCAACTGGTCGATCAGGACGGCGAGTCCATCGGCGTGCAGCACGCGACCAGCCGGGTCATGCACAGCGATACGGAGGGATCATACCCGTTGATGGGCGCCAGCACCTTCCTGTTCGACAACGGCATCCTGATGGCTTCGGCCTTCGTAGAATCCCGTGATCCGTCCGACACGAACACGTCGTCAGTCAGGCCGCTGGAGTGGTTCGTCTATGGCGGGACGGAGGAGTTCGCTGGCGCCAGTGGCACCATCATCACGACCCCAACCGGTGACGGCGTCTACGACATAGCCTTCGATCTCTCATGTTCGGACTGAGTTGAGAAACGAAGTCCGCTATCCGAGAAAGGTCTTTGCGCCCAGGCCTCGAAGCCTACTGCGTGGCTAAAGCGTAGAGACGCGCCATCATGGGCACGAACTGATTGTCCTCGGCGAACGGATGGCTGTTAGTCGCGCCCGTGACCACCACGTCGGTTTCGGGCGAATAGATGAAGACGGCGCGGTAACCAAGGGTTTCGCCTTGATAGAACCAGAACGCGCCTAGACCCTCGCGAAAACGCCGCGCGAAACCGAGGCTGAAACCGGCTGGATCGTCGGCCGAGACATCCTCGATCGGCTCACCGGTCTCGACGGACACCGGGCTCAACAGCTCCTCCAACTGCGCTGGGGGCAATACCCGGCCGTCGAAAACCGCCCGAACCCAGCGGGCCAGATCGCGCGGGCTGGAGACGATGCCACCGGCGGGCCCGGCCCAACTGACGTCGGCCCGACTGATATCCTGACCCATTAGATCGGCCAGTTCGGTTTCCTCGCAGTCAGGCACGTAGAAGCTGCACGCCGGGTCCTCGAAATAGCCGCGCGCCATGCGTTCGGTCACTTCCGATGGGTAGGCTAGGGGCTGATAGAAAGTGTCGCCAAGTTGCGTCGGCGCGAAAAAGCGTTGGCGCAATGCATCGCCATACGGCATGCCGCCTGCCTGTTCCGCGATCAGGCCGGCAAGAAGATAGTTGGTGTTGGAGTAGAAGTATCCGTCATTCGGCGGCAGTTCGACGGTCGCGCCCGGATAGGCCAGCGCGATAAGCTCCTCAGGCGTGAAGTGCCGATCAGGGTCCTCCGCCGCCATGCGCATCCATTCAGGGCTCTCAGAGTAGTTGGGAATGCCGCTGGTCATGTTCAGCAGGCGCCGGATCGTGACGTCGCCCCAAGCCGGATAGTCCGGTAGCCAATCGCCGATGGTCTGATCGATGTTCAGACTGCCCTCGGCCTCCAGGTCCAGGATCAGTGCCGCGGTGAAGGCCTTGGTATTGCTGCCGATCTGAAACAGCGTGTCGCCGGTGATCGGCGTGGCGCCGTCGCGCCCGGTCGTGCCGGCAAACAGTTCTATCCCCGGGCCCGGATCGCCGAGGCTAATGTAGACGGAAACACCCGTGATGCCTTCGGCCTCGCCGCGTTCGGCCAGATAGGTGTCGATGATCGCCTGATAGTCGTCGATCGACTGTGCCGATGCCGGCGCGGCCGATGCCAGCACGATCCCGGCCAGGCCAAGGGTCACGGACCTCCGCCTGACAGCTCGACACAACGGAGTGAACATCGCGGTTCCTCATCTCTGGGGCAGGGTTCGGGGCCTCGGCAAGATTTCAGCGCCGACGCACTCTGCAACCTACGCGCGGAAAACTAGTCGGGCAACCGCTCGCTGCTGGTCCTGCGCGATCGCCGTCGGTAGGCTGAGCCCACCACAAACCGGGGCCGCAAGGGCATTCCGCTTTGGTCGTTGAGCAAGGTGCGACGCATGCTCTATCCGGAAATCGAGCCTTACGACACTGGCATGCTCGATGCCGGCGACGGACACGCGATCTATTGGGAGGTCTGCGGCAATCCGACGGGCAAGCCCGTCATCGTGCTGCATGGCGGCCCAGGGTCTGGATGCACGCCGACTATGCGCCGCTTTTTCGATCCTGATGCCTATCGCATCGTGCTGTTCGACCAGCGTGGCTGTGGGCGCAGCACACCCCACGCAGGGGCGCCGCATGTCGATCTGAAGGCCAATACGACACGGCACTTGCTCGCCGACATCGAGCGGTTGCGCAAATTTCTGGCCATCGAGAAGTTCTTGGTCTTCGGCAGTTCGTGGGGCTCTACCCTTGCGTTGGCCTACGCCGAGAAGAAGCCTTGGCTTGTAAACGGGATCGTGCTGGTCGGGGTTACCATGACCCGCCGGACGGAGATCGACTGGCTCTATAGCGGCGTTCGGCGACTACGCCCGGAAGCGTGGGCGGCGTTCCAAGCCGGGGTGCCCGAATCCGAACGCGATCGAGACCTGGTGGAGGCCTACCATCGACTGCTGATAAACCCCGACCCCGCCATCCACCAGCCAGCTGCGCGGCGCTGGTGTGCTTGGGAACACTCCCTCGTTTCGTCCGACCCGAACGCAAAACCCGATCCCGCCCGGCAGGAACCGATGTTTCAATTGGCTTTCTCCCGCATCGTCACCCACTACTTCCGGCACAATGCCTGGCTGGAGGACGGGGTGCTCCTGAAGGATGCCGCTAAACTGGCCGGTATTCCCGGTATCATGATCCATGGTCGCCTGGACCTCGCCGCTCCCCTAATGACGGCCTGGGAACTGGATCGCGCCTGGCCAGACGGCCGCCTGGTAGTTGTCGACGGTGCTGGCCACTCATCTGGAGACCAAGGCATGGCGGACGCGATGATCGCGGCAACGGACGAGTTTACGGCGCGGAGATAGCTTAAGTTGCTGGCGGGATCGCGGTCGCCTACCAGCCATGTATGAAGTCGATCACCAGCAGGTAATAGCCGTCGACGATCCGGTTGCCCGCGTCCGGGCCGTCGCTCTCAATCATGCCATGGTCGGCCGTTGGAAAGACAGCGGTTACGATGCCACGATTGGTGTCGCGCTGTAGGGCGCTCAGGATGGCGACGGTTTGCTCGCTGGGCGCCTCGGTGTCGCCGCCGCCCAAGACCCACAGCTGTGGGATATCCAGGGACTGGATGATCGGCACCGGTTCGTGCCGCCAGGGCGTGTCGACGTCGAACAGAGGCCATACCAGGTTGACCATCCAAACAGGGTTTTGGCCAAGTGCAGCGGTCAAATTGTCCTCAGCAATATCTGAAAGCCAGCCATCCGCCGCAGCTTGAGCTTTCAATCCGGCAAACTCCTCTTGGCCGACCGCGAAGTCGCTGTCTGCCAGCGTGATGGCGGCATCAGCCAGTGCGCCGGCCGCCGCCACCGTTGCGTCGTCGTGGCCGGCGCGGCGCATCTGCTGCATGATCTCCGACCGTTCCTCCTCCGCCGGGCTAACGGCGAGTCCGTAGGCGACAATGAGGAAATCCACCGGCGTTTCGGTTGCCGCCAAGGGGGCCACCCAGCCGCCCTGGCTGAAGCCCATCAAGCCAGTGCGGCCAAGGCGGTCGCCCAGCAACGATTGCGCCTCGCCAACGCCCGCTGCGACATCCGTCGCCAGCAGATCAAAGTCCTGCGTGTAGTCGCCACCGGACAGCCCGGTGCCACGCTTGTCGAAGACAAAGGTCGCGATGTTGTTTGCGGCCAGAAAGTGCTGTTCGCGATAGCCGGGAATGGCGGCACGTTGAGACGAACCATGGGCGAAAACGACCAGTGGTACGGGGTCGTCGCCTGGCGGGATCAGCAAGCGGCCGACAAGCTGCGTGCCCTGGGATGTGAACTCGGCATCGATGGCCGTGACCGGAACCCGTTCGGCGGATTGCGACTGGCCGTCCTCGCGACTGAACTCGACCGAGGCGCCGCGCGGATCGGAAAACGTGACTGTCACGGCGTCTGGCCCGTCACCATCAAGGTAGTTGGCGCCGACAAACGTGCTTGGTGCCAGGTCCTCGTCGGCGCAGACCCGCCCGGCGCGCCCGTCGAAGTGGACATACCGCAGACAGTCATTGCCGCTCTGCGTGAACACGACCACGTCGCCGTCTCCGAAGGCGTAGGCGCCGTGATAGGCGTCGAAGGCAGTGTTTCGCGGCTCGCTCCTGTTACACGCGGCGAGGACCAAAACCACACCCAGCAGCGTAATTGCAGGCAATGCGCGCGACAAGCTGTCGACCATCGTGAAACCCTCGGTTGCGATGGCGAAAGACTACACCAACCGAGCGCGCCCTTGACAGACAACAGACCAGATCTGGTGTCTTTTCAAGTGACCCCGACCCGACGCGACTCCGTCGTGCGGTGCGCCAGCCAAAGGCCTAGTGCGACGAGGCTGGTGCCGATCATGAACTCGGCGGTCAGCGGTTCGCCCAGCAGTGCCCAGCCGAGCAGGGTTGCCGTTACGGGGCTTAGCGACATGAAGACCGTGACGCGGGTCGGTGTGGTGTGGTTGAGCGCCCATAGCCAGATGTAGTAGCCAATCGCGCTGGCCAGACCGATGACCAGCACGGCGGCCCAGCCAGCCCATGTGAATACCGGCCAGGTGGCGAAAAACCCCGCCCAGCCGGCGGGAATGGTCAGGAAGACCACAGACGCCAGCATGGCGATGCCGCTGACCTGAAGGGTCGGGTATCGGCGCAGATAGGGCCGATAGAGCACGCTGCACAAGGCACCGACCGCAGCGCTGGCGAACACTGCCAGCCCGCCAAGCCAGGCGCTTTCATGAAGATCGGCGAGACCGAAATGGTCGTAGACCGCGAAGCCGACCCCGGCGATGGTCAACAGCACGCCGCCGGTCTTGTAGCCGGTCATCGCTTCATTGCCCAGTATTGCCCCGAAGGTCAGCGCCCATAGGGGCATCGTGGCGAAGATCAGCGCCGCCAGGCCGGACGAGACGAACTGCAGGCCGTAATTCATCAACATGATCAGGATGCCGAACTGACCGATGCCCAGCAGTGCGATGGGGGCGAGATCGCGGCCCCGAAACCGAACCTTTGCCGACGCCAGGATCGCCGGCAGCAGCAAGACCGATGCGAGGGCATAGCGCAGCAGTGCCAGCGAAGACGGATCTGTCTGGTCGATGGCGAAGCGGGTCGCCACGATGCCGATGCCGACAAGCACACCCGTCGCCATGGACGCGAGAAGGGGCAGCGTCGCGGCCATCTTTGGGTCAGCGCCGTCCGTTTTGACCGAGATCGAGCTCCCAATCCTGGCCGACCAGGTCATGGCCAAAGCTTTGATGGGGCTGCTCGTCGACCAGCGCGTAACCGGCACGTTCGTAGATCCGGCGCGCGGCGTGGAGATTGCCGTTGGTCCACAGCGTAATCTTGCGATAGCCGACGCGGCGGGCGAAGGCCTCGCACTCGCGCACCAGTCGCGCGCCGATGCCCAGCCCACGGGCCGACGGCTCGACAAAAAGCAATCGAAGCTTGGCGACGTGATCGGTCTTGCGGACCAGAAACACGCTGCCGACATTGACGCCGTCCCGCTCGGCAATCCAACAGCGTTCACGCTTTGGATCGAAGTTCTTCAGGAAATCCGCGGCGATGGTCGCGACCAGCGCCTCGAAACTGTCGTCCCAGCCAAATTCCTCGGCGTAGAACGCGCCGTGACGCTGCACCACCCAGCCGATGTCGCCGGGCTGATGGGGTCGCAGGATGTAAGGTGGCACGGCTTCGGGATCTTCGCCCAGAAGACCCTCGACCGTGTTCAAGGAGGCTATCAGCCGACGCTGCTGCCTCGGCGAGAGCTTCTCCAGTTCATCGCTGAATTTCCTGTGCGACCGTTCGTTCAACATGTCGAACGCGGCTTGGCCCTTGGCGGTCAACCGCAAAATTGTCTGCCGGCCGTCTTGGTTGGACCGGCGTTTGGATAACAGGCCTGCCTTAGCCAGACGCTGCAAAACCCGGCTGAGATAGCCGGCATCCAGATCCAGGTCGCGCCCAAGGTCGGACGCCGTCGTCTCACGCCTTTTGGCCAGTTCGTAGATCAGCCGTGCTTCGGTCAGGGAGTAGGGGCTGTGCAGCATGCCGCGCGACAGCACGCCGATGCGCCTGGTGTAAAAGCGGTTGAAGGCGCGCACGGCATCCACGTGCTCGGCCAGCGTCTCGTGCGGCATCGATGGGCCTCGTGATCCCTTTGCTTGTAGTAGGCAGATAATTAGTTGCTCTTGTCAATCATTTGCCAGCCGCGTAGTTTGCCACCTTGCCAGTTTGCATCGCGGTCGCGGGGCGCTGAATAACCGCGCGGCGCGCCTACATAAGGTCTTTGTGACGCGACGAAGGCTTAAAGGAACACAGCCATGCTTCTTGAAACACCCGCCGGTGATGTCGGTTGGCAGGCCAAGCCGTTCACCTTGTCCGACCCCGACGGCAATGAGGTGAGTTTGGCCGATCAACTCGGCGGTGACGGCTTGCTAATCGCGTTCATCTGCAACCATTGCCCTTACGTGAAGGCCGTAATCAACCGGCTTGTCACCGACGCCCGCACCTTGCAAGCCGAGGGCGTGAACGTGTTGGCGATCATGCCCAACGACTACCAGCGCTATCCCGACGACGCCCCGGATCGCATGCGAGAATTTGCCAAGCAGCATGGCTTCTCGTTTCCCTATCTGGTCGACGAGCATCAGTCGGTCGCCAGAGCCTATGGCGCGGTCTGTACGCCGGACTTCTTTGGCTTCTCGGGCGACGGGGTTTTGCATTATCGCGGTCGGCTGGATGATGCCCGTATGGCGGATCCCACCGGGCGCGACGACGAGTTGGTAAAGGCGATGAGGCTGATTGCCCAAACCGGCACGGGCCCGACGGACCAGCACGCCAGCATGGGCTGCTCGATCAAATGGCGCTGAGCCGGCTTATCTCCGTCTCAGGTCCATGCGCAGCGCCTTGATGGGGTACGAGACAGGCCCAGGGTTACGACTTGCGAGGTCGGCGAGAGCGTTCTCGGGTACGTCCGCAACCTGGAACCGACCATGGCTAGAGCCTTCAATGAACTCGTAGAGATCGTCAAGGCTATCGAAACCAAGCGAGACTTCAGGCCAATCAAGTAGGACGCGATCAAGCGCGTGCGCGCCGATCAGCGCATTCCATTCAGCCTCTTCGTGGTAAACAAGCCCTTGAACAAGTTGCGCGCCGCCCGGCGTTAGCGAAACAAGCTCCACCAGGCGTTGCGGGGGTTCACCCAGAACCTCGGCGACAAAGCGGCCACCGGGCTTTAGCATGCGTTCCACCTCTCGCATCAAGACCGAATGGTCGCGCACCCAGTGACCGACCCAATTCGAGAAGACAAGGTCGACGGAGCCGGCCTCCACCAGCCCGAGGTCCTCCGCACCTGCCTGATGAAACGACAGATGACGGAGACCCGGCGGAGTGGCAGCGCTGGCTTCGGCCAGTCGTTCAGCGTCTGGATCGATCGCGATCACCCGACCACTCGGCCCGATGCGGCGGGCCAGCTCCATCGCAAGCGCGCCGGTGCCACAGCCAATGTCGACAACTGTTTCGCCTTTTGCGGGCGCCGCCAGCTCAATCAATTCCAGCCCGCGCTGAAACTGCCATTGGCTGACCTCGGCGTATTTCTGGGCAAAGTTAACCTGCGCCTCAGCCATCTCAACTCTCCTTAATTGATTGTGCGATCAATGCTCGCTTAAGGAGAGTGTGCCATATCCCGCCCGGTTCGGTCCAGGGCCATCGCCTTGATCAGCGCGTGAACGGTCTGACCTTCCTTCAGGGCCAGCAGCCGAGCCGAATAGCGGGTGATCCGCGCCCTGAGCCGGACGCCGACATCGATCTCCACATCGACATCGGCGCCGTCAGGGTCACTGATGCCGACAATTCTGCCGGCAAGACAGTTCAACACGCTGATGCCGTGCGGCGGGTCGAGGGCAATCGCCACATCCTTGGCCATGATGTGAACCCGCAAGCGTTGGCCAAGCGTGACGTTGACGCCGGGCACACGCAGTTCTCCGCCCGAAAAGCGCAGATGGGTCAAGGCGTTGGCGGCGTCCTTGGCGGCGACCGTGGTTTCGATCACCGTGCCGTCCTCGCGCCTGCCGGTGGCGGCGCGGAAGTCCGGGCCGTTGATGATTTCGATCAGCGGGCCGCTGGCCGTGACCCGTCCCTGGTCGATCAGCACCAGATGGTCGGCCAGCCGGATGATCTCGTCGACATCGTGGCTGACCCAGATGATCGGCAGCTTTTCAGCATCCCGCAGATGTTCGACATAAGGCAGGATCTCGGCCCGGCGCGCGGCATCCAGCGCCGTCAACGGCTCGTCCATCAACAACAGGTCCGGCCCGCTCAACAGCGCCCGGCCAATGGCGACCCGCTGCTTCTCACCACCGGACAGCATCTTGGGCCGCCGCTCCAGAAGGGGCGCGATGCCAAGCAAGTCCACGACCTGATCAAACCGCGCCGCGCGCTTCTCGGGGGCAAGCCGGCCCAGGCCATAGGCCAGGTTGGCGCGAACGGTCTTGTGCGGGAACAGACGGCCTTCCTGGAAGATGTAGCCGATTTGCCGTTTGTCTGGCGGAATGTTGACCCGATTGGCGGCGTCGAACAGAACTCGGTCGCCCAACGCAATGCGGCCCCGAATGGGCCGTTCCAACCCGGCCAGGATATTGGTCAGCGACGTCTTGCCGGCGCCGGAACGGCCGAACAGGGCGGTCACGCCGCTCGACGGGGCCTCGAACCGTGCCGCCAACTCAAAGTCGCCCAGGCGGGCGGCGATGTCGACCGAGAGCATCTCGGGTCAGACGCCAAGCTGCTTGCGCATCCGCCGGGCCAACAGTTCCGACCCGGCGATCGCGACGATGGCCAGCAGCAGTGACAGGATCGCCAGCCGCACCGCCGGCGCGTCGCCGCCCGGCTGCTGCAAAACCGAATAGAGGGCCAGCGGCAAGGTCCGGGTCTCGCCGGGAATGTTGGAGACGAACGTGATCGTGGCGCCGAACTCGCCCAGGCTGCGGGCGAAGGCCAGGACGGCGCCGGCCAGAATGCCCGGCGCGGTCAGGGGCAGGGTGATCGATACCCAGACGCGCCAGCGGCCGGCGCCAAGGGTGCGGGCCGCATCCTCCAGCCGCCGATCGACCGCGTCCAGCGACAGGCGAATGGCCCGAACCATCAATGGGAACCCCATAACGGCCGAGGCGATCGCCGCGCCCTGCCAGGTAAAGACCACGGTGATGCCGAAGGTGTCGTAAAGCCATGCACCGACAACGCCGCGTCGTCCGAGCAAGACCAGCAACAGATACCCGACCACAACCGGCGGCACGACGAGGGGCGCGTAGACGACCGCGCTGAGCAGCAGATGGCCCGGAAAGCGTTTGCGGGCCAGCAGCCAGGCCGTGCCGATGCCGATGGGCAGGCTGATCACAACGCACCAGAGCGCTACCCGTAGGCTGAGGATCAGCGCCTCACTTTCCAGAGGGCTGAGCAGATCGCTCATGGGTCCCGGTTGACGGTCAGAAAGCCATGGTCGCGAAAAATCTCCGCAGCGGCCTCGTCGGCAAGGTAGCGGAGATAGGTCCGAACACTCCTGTCGCCGACCGGAGAGCCTGGCTCCGCGATCCGGGCGACCGGATAGACGATCGGCTGATGGCTGTCCTCGGGAAATGTCGCGACGATTGCGACACCGTCGGTGATTTCGGCATCCGTTGCGTAGACGATGCCCAAGGGGGCTTCCCCGCGCTCCACCAGGGCCAGCGCGGCGCGTACGGAGCCGGTGCGGGCGGTGCGGTCGGCAAGCTCATCCCAAAGGCCGAGGCTCAGCAGCGCTTCGGCCGCGAATATGCCGGCCGGTACATGGTCGGGATCGCCAATGGCCAGCCGCCCGTCCGTGCCGAGGGCTTCGGGCAGTTGCTCGCGCAAGTCCAGAGGTTCGGCCTGGCCGCTCGGGGCGATCAGCACCAACGCGTTGACCAACAGGTCTCTACGGGTCGGCGGATCGATCAGGCCCTGATCGTCGAGATAGTCCATCCAGGCCGGGCTGGCCGAGATGAAAACGTCCGCCGGCGCGCCACTTTCGATCTGGCGCGCCAGGGTCGATGAGCTGGCGAAAACCATGTCGACCGTGTGACCTGTCTCCTCCTCGAATGCCGCCGAGACTTCGGTGAGGGCCTCTGTCAGGCTGGCGGCTGCAAAGACCGTCAACTCGTCGGCGCCGGCTGGAAGCGCGGTGAGCGCGCTCCACAGCGTCAACGCGGTAAAGCTAAGCCTGATCGCCATAAAGCGCCTCCGGCGCGATCTCGACATCGGCGATGGTTTCCAGCGCGCCATCGCGCCAGGCACGATACAAGCAGGACCGCCGGCCGGTATGGCAGGCGACCCCTGTCTGATCGACCAGCAGCAACAGGGTGTCGCCGTCGCAGTCGATCCTGAGCTCGACCAGACTCTGGATCTGGCCGGACGTCTCGCCCTTGCGCCACAGTGCTGACCGTGACCGCGACCAATAGCAGACCCGACCCGTGCGGACGGTCTCCTCAATAGCGTCCCGGTTCATCCAGGCGACCATCAGCACCTCGCCCGTATCGTGCTGCTGGGCGATTGCCGGCACCAGCCCGTCGCGATCGAAGGCGACGGCCGTCAACAATTCCTCCATCGCGCTACTCCTTGCCCAAACGTTCAAATCCGGCGGCCAAGTCCCGCTTCAGATCCTCTACATCCTCCAGCCCGATATGAAGGCGCAGCAAGGGGCCTTCGGCTTGCCAGGCGGTCGCTGTCCGGCTGCGGTCCGGGCTTTGGGGCATGATCAGGCTTTCATAGCCGCCCCAGCTAAAGCCGATGCCGAACAGGTCCATGTCATCGACCATCCGATTCACGGCTTTGCGGTCGTAAGGATTCAGCACAACAGAAAACAGACCGCTCGACCCGGTGAAGTCCCGTGACCAAAGGGCATGGCCCGGATCGTCGGGCAGGGCGGGGTGCAGGACGCGCGCGACCTCCTTGCGGTCCTGCAGCCAGCGCGCGACCTCCAGCGCTGATTTCTCATGATGCCGCAGGCGTACCGCCATGGATCTCAAGCCCCTCTGGGCGAGGTAAAGATCGTCGGGGCCGGCGCAAATGCCCTGCAGGTGGGCCTGGATCTTGACGGCCATGAACAGGTCGCGTGTCGCGCAGCAGACCACGCCCATCATCGCGTCGGCATGACCGACCATGTACTTCGTCGCGGCGTGGATGGAGACGTCGACGCCATGGTCGAACGGCTTGAAGAACAAGGGCGTGGCCCAGGTATTGTCAATCATCGTGACCACGCCGCGCGCCTTCGCGACCGCGGTGATCGCCGGCACGTCTTGAACCTCGAACGTCAGGGACCCCGGCGATTCCATGAAGATCACCCTCGTCTCGTCGCGGATAAGCCGCGCGATATCGCCGCCGATCAGCGGATCGTAGTACTCGACCGTCACGCCGTGACGGCTCAGCACCTTGTCGCAGTAGTCCCGCGTCGGTCCGTAGGCGGCGTCGACGACCAAGACATGGTCGCCGGCCTTGGTGAAAGCGTCGAGGGCGATCGCGACCGCCGACAGGCCCGACGGCGCCGATACGGCTGCGTGCGCGCCCTCCAGCGCCGCGACCGCCGTTTCAAAGGCGTGCGATGTCGGCGTCCCGGTCCGCCCATAGGTGTAATGCGCATAGCGCTCGGCATAGCCCTTGGCCAGATCGTCCATCGTATCGAACAGTATGGTCGAGGCGTGGTAGACGGGCGGATTGACCACGCCGTGATTGGCCGACGGGTCGCGGCCGGCATGGGTCAAGACGGTGTCGGGCTGATACTTCGACGTCATCGGACTTCCAAGGCGGTTTGCGGGCGGATACCGTAGCTGCAGTTGAAGGCACCGGCATATGGGCGTGCCGGGGGATTGAGGTCAATGGGCCAGATTGCATGGGTGCTTATGGCGTGCGGCGCTTTGTAAAAGCGATCGATGGCTGAAATGTCGGCCGCAGATGTGGATCAGGCTCAGCCGGAAGCGGACGAGGCGCCGATCGTCCGGTTGGCCGGCGTCAACAAATGGTTCGGGGCCTTCCATGTGCTGAAGAACATCAATCTCGACGTTGCGCGCGGCG
>JBCBSH010000070.1:0-19272 GCA_039819285.1 Pseudomonadota bacterium | reverse complement strand
ATGGCGGCGAGGTGCTGAAATTCATCGGCGACGGCATGCTGGCCGTGTTCCCGTTTTCCAATGAGGCCGAGGCCGCCGAGGCGGCGCACAATGCGCTGGCGGCGGCGGAACAGGCGCTCAACGGCCTTGCCGGGATCAATGAGGCGCCGCCGGACGACCTGGCCGGCATCGAGGGCTGGCAACCGCTGAAAACCGGGATCGCCCTGCATGAGGGCGAGGTGTTCTTCGGCAATGTGGGCGCGCCCGAACGGCTGGACTTCACCGTCATCGGCCGCGCGGTGAACGCCACCTCTCGCGTCGAGGCGTTGAGCAAGCAGGTCGGCCGCCCCATCCTGCTGACCGACCCGGTGGCAAGCCGCATCGACCGGCCGTTCGACGA
Organism: Pseudomonadota bacterium; assembly: GCA_039819285.1. Lineage (GTDB taxonomy): Bacteria > Pseudomonadota > Alphaproteobacteria > DSM-16000 > Inquilinaceae > JANQGH01. The sequence continues at coordinate 18,893 of JBCBSH010000070.1, read as the reverse complement.
TCTGGGCTACCACGAACTTCGCGGCCTATCACAACCCATCGGCATTTTTTCGCCGACGGACCCTTGACCCTCACGTAGCGTCAGACCCTATCTGCCGTGCTCGCGGGAGAGCTGGCGCATGAAGCACTACACGGTGAAACAGGTGGCGAGGCTGTCGGGCGTGTCCGTCCGAACGCTGCACCATTATCACGATCTGGGGCTTTTGACGCCGGCCCTCATTGGCGAGAACCGCTTTCGCTATTACGGCGAACGGGAACTGCTGCGGCTGCAGCAGATCCTGTTCTATCGGGAATTCGGCATCCCTCTTCAAGAGATCGCCGCCTTTCTCGACCGGCCCGATTTCGACCATGTCGCGGCGCTGGAACAGCACCGCGCGCGGCTGCGAGAGGAAACGAAGCGCACTCGCCAACTCATCCGGACGATCGACCGCACGATCGCCCAGTTGAAAGGAGAAGGCGCCATGAAACACGCCGATTTGTACAAGGGGTTCTCGGCGGAGAAGCAGGCCGAATACGAGGACTGGCTGACGGACTCTTACGGCGATGGCATGCAGGAGAAGATCGAGTCCACGCGCACGCATCTGAAGGGCTGGTCTGACGGCGACCACGCCGACGCCATGGCCGAACTCGCCGAACTGGAGGCCGCCATCGCGGGCCGGATGGCTGAAGGCACGGCGCCACAATCGGCCGACCTCGACCCGCTCTTGAACCGGCACCGGGCCTGGGTGGCCGGGATGTGGGGGCGGGACTGCGCGCCGGACGCCTATGCCGGGCTGGCGGACCTCTATCTCGCCCATCCGGACTTCGCCGCGCGCTACGAGGCGATTGCCAGCGGCTTCACCCAATTTCTGACCGACGCCATGAAGGCCTACGCCGATCGTCGGCGGGATACTGACGGCTGACCGATGCGGTGGGGAGCGCGCCAGACGGCTCGATGGGCCTATTGCGCGCGCTCCATGATCGACGTGCCGGCGGCGGCAAAAGGGCCGCTTTCGAGATAGCGCAGTTCGATCCGGTTCTCGTCCAGCACGATGCCGAACCAATAGCCTTGGTCGGGCGTGTCGGCCATGATGAAGCTGCGGCCATCGCTGGCGAAGACGCCCAGCATGGTTTCCTCGGCCCGATTGGTCTCGGCCACGCCATCGTCGAGCCGCGTCCCGTCCGGATGATGCCAACGATAGAACCCGAAAAACAGCGGCCCCTCTTGCATCTCAATCACGATGTCGCCCGATGGCATGGCCGTCAGGTCGAGCACTTCCCCTTCATGGGTCAGGATCTGCCCGCTGGCGGTTTGCCAAACCCCCGTGATGTCGGGGATCGTGTCCTGGGCGTTCGCTAGACACATAGTTGCCATCAGGGCCAAAAGGCCGAGAAGCAGCTTCATCATCCGTTCCTTCATGCTTGCCCAAGTTCGTCCTCGTTCGTCAACCTGTCGCGCGCATTCATGGCTCTCAGCCGCGCCGTCAAGATGCGCATCACCTGCAGGGCGAAGAACGGCGTGTGGTGGACCATGAACTGGAATCGGTTCGCGTCGACCGGCACCACCTCGCAGTCTGTCTCCGCAGTGGCCGCCGCGCTGCGCGGGGCCGGGTCGGCCAGCGCCATCTCACCGAAAATGCCGCCATCATCGACCAGCTCCAGCGACCGGTTGCCATGGCTGATCCGCACACGGCCGGACATCACCACATACATCGCGTCGCCGGGGTCGCCCTCCTTGAAGATCGCTTCACCGGCGGAATAGCGACGCAGTTCGCTGTCGGGCGGCACGATCGCGGCGAAGTTCGGTCGGGTCTCGTTCGGCATGGCCTGGAGCGGGTTTCCTGAAGCGGACGGGAAGGTCTCGAAACCGGATAGTGGGTCGCGGATTGCTCGCCGATTCGACTTATAGGGTGGACTGGAGTCCCGTCGCAAGACCAGGCGGCGAAACCGCCGCAGACCCGCCAGGCAAAGCCAAACTCAACCCGCGCACGCTGCCGCCGCATAGGCCTGCACGGCGTCGCGCATGGCCGGTGTCATGGTGCCGTCGATCGGGCCGTCATAATAGCCTTGGTCGGCGAGGAATTGCTGGCGATTGCGGCGTGCGTCCGGCCCGGCCCCCTCGTCCAGCGTGATCCAGCTACTGGCCGCACCCTCGGCATCGCCAAGCTGGCAGAAGGCCGCGCCCCGATTGCTGTAGCCTTGGGCATAGGCGGGGTTGAGCGCCAGGGCTTGATCATAGTCCTGGATTGCGCGCTGGAACTGGCCCAGCCCGTGATAGGCCACACCGCGGTTGCCATAGGCGAGCGCGCGGTCCGGGTCGATCTCCAAAATGCGGTCGAAATCGTCGATCGCGCGCTGATACTGGCCAAGCGACGAGAAGGCGTTGCCGCGGTTTTGAAGCGCATCAGGATCATCGGGCTGTTGCGCCAGCACCAGGTCATAGTCGGCGACCGCCTGATCGTACTCGCCGAGCTGGAAAAACGCGTTGCCACGATTGAATTGCGCCGGCGCAAAATTCGGATCGAGTTCGATCGCGCTGGTGAAATCATCGATCGCGGCCTCAAACTGGCCCAGACCGGCCCGCGCGTTGCCGCGATTGAAGTGGGCCATCACCTGGCCAGGCTCAAGATCCAGCGCCCTGGTGTAATCGTCGATGGCCTGGCGGTTTTCGCGGGCGAGCAAGTAGGCCATGCCGCGGCCCGTCAACGCGCTGACGATGTCCGGGTTGTATGTCAGCGCCTCTGTGTAATCCGCTATTGCCTGACTACGGTCGCCGAGGCGGGCATGGGCATCGGCACGGCCGGTATGGGCGCTGGCGAGTGTATCTTGGCGGCTGGCGGCCTCGATAACCTCGGTGCAGGCGGCGATCCTGGCCTCCGGATCGAGGTCGCTTAACGCGCAATCGCCAAGCTCAACCGGACGGCTGAACAGATAGCCGACACCGATCAGCACCACGACCGCGCATCCGCCGACGATGAAGAAGACGATTTTCCGATTCATGGGCCCGGCCTGTGCCACCAGTCTCTGCAAGCACCGTCGTACAGCACAATGTGGCGACCGTGGGACAAAGCATCCCCAAGCCGCAATCTCCCATGTTATCGCCCGGCAGCCCTTTCCACGCCTCGTACCGAAAAGCGCCTTAAACCGCCGGTCTAAATCGCATCCGAACCGCCGAGACCCCATGTATCAAACAAAGGAACCGCGCTGCGTCGGATCGATTGCGACCGGGGCGATGACGGAAGAAAAGGAAAGAAGCGTGACCGGTCCAAGGGCGAATCGGACCCAAGACGTCGCAAGTAAGGCGCGCGAGGGATTAGCCAGACGATGCCAGCTTGCAATGCTCGCCATCTTGGCGGCCCTCGCCCTGTTCGCGCCGTCAGCCAAGGCCGACGATCTGGTGATCGGCCTGTCGTCGGAGGCAACCTCCATGGACCCGCACTTCCACGCGCTGGCCAGCAATTCGCAAATCAACTGGCACATCTACGACACGCTGACGCGGCGAGGGCCCGCCCATGAGTTGGCGCCCGGCCTGGCGATCACTTGGGGGCCGACCGACGACCCGACGGTCTGGGAGTTCGCGTTGCGCGAGGGCGTAACCTTCCACGACGGCACGCCGTTCACCGCCGACGATGTGGTTTTCACACTTGAACGGGCAGGCGACGTGCCCAACAGCCCGGCCGGCTACGGCATGATCACGAGGGACATCGCGCGCATCGAGGTGATCGACGACCACACGCTGCGCATCCACACCCATCACCCGGTGCCGCTGCTGGCCACCAATTTGGCGAACATCGCCATCGTCAGCCGGGCCCATGGCGAGGGCGCGACCACGGCCGACTACAATTCCGGCGTCGCGGCGGTTGGCACGGGACCCTATCGCCAGGTGCAGTTCACGCCCGGCGACCGGATCGTGCTGGAGGCGTATCCGGACTATTGGGGCGGTCCGCCGGAATGGAGCCAAGTGACCTTCGTGCCGATCACGAGTTCGGCGTCGCGGATCGCCGCCCTTCTGGCCGGCACGGTCGATGTGATCAACGACGTGCCGACCATGGATATCGAACGCCTGTCGCACGGCAGCGATGTGGAGCTGTGGCAGGGCGTTTCGGACAGGCTGATCTACCTGCATCTGGACAGCGGTCGCGCCGTCACGCCGATGATCACGGCCAATGATGGCAGCGAGATCGAAAACCCTTTGCGCGACCAGCGTGTGCGCGAGGCGTTGAGCATCGCCATCGACCGCGAGGCGATCGCCGAACATGTCATGGAGGGGCTGGCCATCCCAGCCGGGCAGTTGATCCCGGACGGCATGCTGGGCGCATCGGACGCCATCCGCGTACCGCGCTATGACCCGGAACGGGCGATCGAGCTGTTGGCGGAGGCCGGCTATCCCGACGGCTTTGCCATCAAGCTGCACGGACCCGGCGACCGCTACATAAACGATGGCGAAGTGCTGCAGGCGATCGCGCAGATGTTCAGCCGGATCGGCCTGAAGACGACCGTCGACGTCATGCCGGCCTCGGTCTATTTCGGGCGGGCCACGGCCGGGGAGTTCTCGGTCATGCTGGTGGGGTGGAGCGCGTACACTGGCGAGGCCTCGCTGCCGATCCGTACACTCATCGCGACCCCGGACGCCGAGCGCGGTTGGGGGGCGGCCAATCGCGGCCAGTATTCCAACCCAGACATCGACGACCTGTTGGCCCAGGCCGAGCGTGAACTGGACGAGATCGAGCGCGCCACCTTGTTAGAGCAGGCGATGGAAATCGCCATGGCCGACGTCGCGGTCATACCGGTGCAATTCCAGGTCAACACCTGGGGCACGCGCCCTGGGCTCAGCTACATCCCCCGCGCGGACGAACTCACGCTTGCGACCGGTGTGGTGGTGGCGGATTAGGGTTCGCAGCGGCTGGATCTCAACCGCCCGCGCCCAACGGTTCCAGCAGCCACGCGTTTTCTCTGCCGCTGCACCGTTCGGCGAGGGAGCCTGTAATCGGCTTGTCGGCAATGATCCGTGGCCGGTAGTGACTGCCATAGAGCGCGGTGACTTCCGCGCCATCGACCGAAAAGGGCGGGCCTTCCATTTGAGCCTGGTCGTACTCGAAGGTGATCAGCAATTGCCGGGCGGTGCCTGTCAATGCCACGAGATGCGCTGCGTAGGAGACGCGCATGGCCTTCGGTAAGGCGACCAGCGCGGCGCGGTCATAGACCGCGTCGACTGGGCCTAAAATCTCCGCTGACAGATCGAAGAAGTCGCCGACGAAGACCTCAACGCCGTCGGTCCGGTATGAGATCAGCCTGCCCACCTCAGTGATTTCGGTCGCGACACCCATATCGGCGAACACCGCCTCGACGGCCGACCGGCTAAGCTCTATGCCCACCACCCTGCAGCCTTGTGCGGCCAACCAGGCGAGATCGACGGTCTTGCCGCAGAGCGGGACGAACACACGGTCGCCGCGCGCCAGCGCCAGCCGGTGAAAAGCCTTCGATAACAGGGCGTTGACCTCGCCCTCGTGGAACGCGGTTTTGTTCTCCTGCCAGCGCTGCAGCCAGAATGCGTGGTCCATGTCTTGGTAGGCTTTCCTGAATCGAGGCCCGATCTCGGTCGAGCATACGACCTCAAGCCGAATTGCGGTCAAGCCCAGTGTCGCGCACGTCCTTGAACGACAGCCCGTGAAACGGATCTACCGCGACCTAGAACTCAAACTTCTTGTCCAGCACGAAGACCTGAATGCTTGGCCGATCGACGCCGTCGAAATCCTTCGCGGCATTGGCATCCGGCGTCTCCAGCACCTCAAAGAAGGTGTCGATATCATGGACGTCGGCGCTGAGAACGACGCGGTTGCCGTCCTCGATCATGGCGTATTCGTAAAGCCCGTCGATGGTCTGGCGGCGAAAAAGGTCGCCATGGGTCCGAAACTTCCGTTCCCATTCGGGCAGGTCGTCGACCTCGATCATGAACACGATTCTCGGCATGGCATCCTCGCTCGGTTCCGCGTCGGCCCGCGCATCATACCCGAGCCTAACCCGCGCGCCGGTAGATGGCCATCACCGCCCCATTGCCGGACGGCGCCGTCTTGACCAGTGTCAATTCCCTGCGCCGCGTATCCGGCCCGAACAGCCTCTTGCCCGCCCCCACGATGACGGGGAACGTCCACAGACGAAACTCGTCGATCAGATCGTGGGCGAGCAGGGTCTGGATCAGATCGCCGCTGCCATGCACCTGGATCAGCGGGCCGTCTTCCTGCTTGAGGCGCCGAACTTCGGTCGGGACATCGCCCTCGATCGGCGTGGTGTTCCGCCAGGCGATATCGATCGGGGTCGAGGTCGCGACATATTTGCGGGCAGCGTTCAGCCTGGTTGAGACCGGATTTTCCTCGCCCTGTTCGGGCCAATGGCCGGCGAAGATGTCGTAGGTCTTGCGGCCGAACAGGATGTCGTAGGGCTCGGCCATCGCCTCCGCCGCGACCTGGGCCATAACAGCCTCCCAATAGGGGGCGGCCCAGCCACCTCCGGTGAACCCGCCTGAGGGGTCCTCGTCCGGCGAACTGGGGCCCTGGATGACACCGTCCAGGGTCACGAAGGTCAGGATCGCGAGCTCTCGCATGGTTTTGCCCTCACGAGGGGAAGTCAGCCGGGTTGTTGTAGGCCCTGGAGGACACGAGCTTGCCGCCCTTCAGTTCGAACACCTCACACATGGGAATGTCGGCTTTGCCGGGCGCGGTCATGTGATAGGTGAAGGTGTGCGCGACCTGGTCGCCATCGACGATGATCCGCGACGTCTCGACCCAGCCGCCGAAGGACCCGACCATTTGGATGAAACTCTCCGGCGAGTCGAACGAAGCAAGCGGGCTTTCGAAGGTGAACTCGTCGCTCAAGACCATGCGCAGCTTGCGCGCGTCTTGCTGGGTCAACGCCGTATAGAAGCCTCTGACCGCGTCCGGTGCGGCGGCCATGCTGTTGGCGTAGAAAGCCTGTGGATCGTGTGGCGCGGTTATCATGATGGTTTCCCTTGTTGATTGTTTCGGGCTGACGTCTGTCACTCGGTTTCGGCGTTGGTCAGGCCCAGGAACCGCTCAAGACTGTTGAGCGACCCTTCCCAGCCATCGGCGTGGATGGTGCAGGCGGCGTCGGACGGCAGCTTTTCGTGGCGGATGACCACCTCGGTCGCTGCGCCGCTGTCGTCGAGAGCGTCGTCGAATTGGAAGATCACCCGCATGGGTACGTTCTCCAGCGGGTCCGGTGGTTCCCAGATCCAGGACAGGATGATCAACGCGGGCGGCTCGATCCGTTCGTACTCCCCGCCGACCGCCGGGCGCCTTCCGTCGGGCATGACGTAGCGCAGCCGGAAACGACCGCCGGGCACGAAGTCGAACATCAGGATTTCGATTGAGATATCGGCACTGGGCGTGAACCATTGGGACAGCAGGTCCGGCCGGCTGAACGCCTCGAAGATGCGGGCGCGCGGGGCCGGTACCGTCCGGCGAACGACCAGCGGGCGCTCGTTTTCGATCATTTTTTCTTCTCCCGCGGCTCCAGGGTTTGAACGAAGTCATCAAGGCGCTGCAGCGTGCCTTCCCAAAACGTCTTGTGGCGGCCGATCCAATCCTCCGCCTGTTGCATCGGCGCGACTTCCAATCGGAACCGGTGCGTGCGCCCTTCGACGTGCCGGCTGATCAGGCCCGCCTGTTCCAGCACCTTCAGATGCTTGGAGACCGTTGGCTGGGCGACATCGAACGGTGCGTGCAGCTCGCTGGCGGACAAAGCGCCATTTGCGGCCAGCATCGACAGCATCCGGCGCCGCGTGCCATCGCCAAGCGCGTGAAAGGTCCGGTCGAGCGGCTGCTGATATTGAATAGCCATATGGCTATATATTGAACATTGGAATTGGTTGTCAAGGATCGGCGCCAGGTGTTTGGGGAGTGCCGGCCTCCGCGCCGCTGTTCGGGCGGTGGAAAAGGGCTATGATGGGGTGACAGCTTCACCCCTGACCCGAGCACCAACGCCATGACCAGCCAAGCCCCCGAGATCCGCATCGACATCGTTTCCGACGTGGTCTGCCCCTGGTGCATAGTCGGCTACAGGCGGCTGAAGCCGGCGATGGATGCCCTGTCGGACAGCGTCGCGTTCAGCCTGCACTGGCATCCGTTTGAGCTGAACCCGGCCATGCCGCCGGAGGGCCAGAATCTGGCCGAGCATATTCAGCAAAAGTACGGCTCGACGCCGGAGCAAAGCCAGGCGAACCGGCAGCGGTTGGTCGATCTCGGCGCCGCGCTAGGGTTCGAATTTCGCTACACGGCCGAGTCGCGCATGGTCAATACGTTCAAGGCCCACCAGCTTTTGCATTGGGCCGGCGAGCAAGGGCGCGAAACGGACCTGAAACTGGCCCTGTTCGACGTCTACTTCACCGAGCAGAGGGATGTCAGCGACGAGGCCGTGCTGTTGGACACGGTCGAGCATGTCGGCCTCGATCGGAACGAGGCCACCGCGGTGCTGGCCGACCAGCGCTTTGCCGAAGCGGTCAGAACCCGGGAGAACTATTGGCTGAGCCAAGGCATCCAGGGCGTGCCGGCCTTCATCTTCAACAGCCGCTATCTGGTCTCCGGCGCGCAGGACACGGCCGTGTTCACCGACCTGTTCGACAAGCTGCTGGCTGAAAAGGCGGCCTGACTGCCGCTCAGCCGCTCGGCCGGGCGCCGCGCACCATCAGGCCGAGCGCGGAAACGACCAGTGTGATCGCCGCCGTCACCGCAAACACGATGCCGTAGCTCGCGGTCGCGCTGATCAGGGCGCTGGCCACGGCGATGCCGGTCGTCGCGCCCAGAAGCTGTGTTGCCAGCGAAATACCGCTGGCCTCGCCCCGCCGGTCGCGCCCGGCGATGCCCATGATGGTCTTGCGCGGCGGCGCCATGATTAGCGTCATGGTCGCGCCCCACAGCACCAGCCCGGGCAACATGATCCAGTAGCTTTGGAGCCAGATCGCGATCGCCGTCCAGGCCAGGCAAATGCCCGTGGCGGCCATGCCAGCCTTCGTCACCAGGATCGGGTCCACGCGATCCGCCAGCCGGCCGCCATAGGTGGCCAACAAAGCCACCGGCACCATGGCCGGCAACAGGGCGAGGCCGGCCGTGATCGGGTCGTAGCCCATCACGTCTTGCAGGAACAAGGCGCCGAATACGGCGACCACCATGCGCTGGAACATGCCTAGGAAGACGGCGGAATTGGCGTAGGAGAACGCGGCGCTGGCGAACAGGGCAACCCGGATCAGTGGCTGCTTCATTCGCCGTTCGACAAGCGCGAAGAGACCGAGGCCGAGGACCCCGACGGCCAAGACGATCACTGTATCAAGCGATGACCAGCCCCAGTTGGGCCCCTCCATGATGCCGAAGACCAGCGCGCCGAGTCCGACCACCAGGAGCGCCATACCGGTATGGTCGAAACGGGGCCTTCCCGCCATTTGCGCTTCCTCAAACCGCCCCCGGATCACGAACGGGATGGCAATCACGGCCGGCAGGTTGACCCAGAAGATCCAGCGCCAGGACAGACCCTGGGTCAAAAGGCCACCGACCAGCGGGCCGAGCACCAGGAAGGCCGCCGCAATGGCGCTGAACAGGCCCAGCGCCTGGCCCTCCCGCTCCGCCGGGAAGATCAGCGAACTCATCGCAAGCGACGACGGGTAGATCGCGGCCGCGCCGATGCCTTGCACGGCGCGCGCGGCGACGATCTGATCGCCGGTCGTCGCCAGAGCGCATGCCGCGGAGCCAACCGTGAAGACGGCCACGCCGCCGACGAACACGGTCTTCAGGCCAATCAGATCACCCAGTTTACCGGCGCCGGCGATCAGCGCGGCGAACACAAGCAGATAGGCGTTGACCGCCCAGTGGGACTGCGCCTGGGACAGGCCCAGCTCTTGCCGCATGGCGGGCAGGGCCAGACCGATGGCCGACTCGTTCAAGGCGATTTGGCCGACCGTGATGCCGATCATCGTCAGCAACAGCCAATCGCGCGCGGTGATTTGCCTCGTCGCCATCGCCGGTCCTCGCCCGCCCCAACGCATGCCTTATGATCGCAGGCACCCAACGGTAGCGGACTTGCCGGAGCCAACCTATGACATTACGGAATTTCTTTATCGTGATGGCAGTCATCGGGACGGTCGTGCCCTGGATCTTCTTCGGGTCCTTCTTCGCCACGGCCGGCCTTGACCTGCCCGCCTTCGTCGGCGGCCTGTTCGCCAATGGGGCCGCCGCCGGCTTTTCCGTCGACGTGCTGTTGTCGATCCTGGTCTTTTGGGTCTGGTCGTTCACCGACGCGCGCCGGCACGCCATTCGCCACTGGTGGCTGGTCGTGCCGGCCGGCTGCCTGGTGGGTCTGTCGCTGGCCCTGCCGCTCTATCTCGCCCTGCGTGATAAAAAGGGGCGCGATGGAATGGGGCACGGTTGCATGTGACCGGCCAGCCGAACACAATCGGTCGCGGAGGCAAGAACAAGGGGACCCTGACCATGAGAATCCTCGTCACCGCCCCGCTGTGCCTGTCAATCGCGGCACCCGGCTGGACGCAAGTTGCGGACGTCAAGCCGGACGAGGTGAACAGCATCGACTTCTACGCCGACGCCGAGGCCCGCCTGCTGGCGGAACGCCAAGCCCTGCTCGACCAAGAAAGCGCGATGGAATGGCCGCTATGGATCGGCCAGCCCGGCATGGAAATCATCATCGTCGAGGAGGCGGAGTATCGCCGGGTCTTAGGCCTTCTGCGCGACTGGACAACCTCCGGCCTGTTCGAGCATCGAGGCATCGAATACCTGCCGGCGCTTGACCGGTATCTGTTCGAGACACTGGGTATCGAGGCCATCGCGAACATGGACGCCGCCGCGCTTGATCTCCACGTCGCCCAAGCGCGCGCAAATCGCGATCGGCTGCTGTCCGTGTTCGACGCCGCACTCGACTACACGGCCGCAAGGGTCGACTACCTCTTGGCTGTGCGCCAAGCCGAGGCGCAGCCGGACATTTACCGGGTCTTCACCTCGACCTACGGCGAGATCCATTGGCAAGAGGGCTATTACGACGAGCCCAACAACACCATCGCGATCGAGGACATTTACGAGGATCGCGACCGGGCCGTCTGGGTCGTGGAGGGAAGCTGGGGCCGGCTGAACGACCCCGACAGGCATGGCGGGTTTGAGTTCCTGTTCAGCAGCCCGTGCCAGTTTGCCGGGCGCTGGTGGTATTCCGGCAGTGACGCTGGCGCTGCGGTCAACTGGACTGGGGAGTGCCAGTAGGCCGGACGGCGTTTCTCCGGTTTGCGCAGCGCCGTAGCCAGAGCCGGGGGCCGCATCGCCGGATCGGTACCGCGTTGCAGGCCGCAGAGGTTAACAGTTGAGCGTGAAGGCGAAGGTTTTTTCCAATGGGCGGCCGCCTTCGCCGAACCGCTCAACGACATCTTCGAGCATGTATCCCGTTACGGCGCGGTAGTTGCCTGTGCCGGCGACGATCGCCCGCTCGCCACTGGTGACGGACACCGTTTCGGTATTCTCCACCGCCGCGGCAGGCTCGTAGACGGCCTCGGTCATGATCATGCCATCCGCCAGCAGGAAATAGCCCCGATAGAGCGCCGCACCCGTCGTGCCTGCCGGCGCCACCGGGTCGATGGACGTGATGTACCAGCGATAGAGCCCGGCATCATTGCCTTCTTCATCGATCAGCGACCTGACACCCACGCGGACATCGCCCAAACCGATCCCAGGCTCGCCGGTATCATGATAGGCGACCACGCGATTTTCGCCGGTGCTCATCAGCGTGAATTCAAGGCAGCCATCGTTCTCGTCCGCGTGCGCGGCGCTCGCCCCGGATAGGGCCGTCATGGCAGCCAGGATCGAGCAAAGAACGCCCTTTGGCATCATCACCGAAACACCCCTCTGAATTGCCGCGCACAATTTGGACTCAACCATAGAGGCCATCAACCGCGTGCGGAAGGGCTTACCGGTTCCATGGTCCGGCCCCCGCGTTCGGACGCTGCGTCCTACCCGGCGCCCGTCTTGGGCGCCCCCGCCTGGGCGCAAGAACGCTTCCCCGTGGCCAGATCAGGCGCCCGGTTCCAGCGCAGTCGCCAATAACGCCGCGTGTGCATCCACCCGGCTGCCACCCGGCCAGGCCAGGACCAAGTCCCGCGTCACCGGTTTCGGGGTCATGGGGCGCAACACGATCTCACCCTTGGCGAAGCGTTCGATGTCCGGTTCCGGCAGGATCGAAAAGCCGACGCCCGCGCGCACGCATTCGGCCACGGCGTCGACCCGGTCGAGCACGATCACGTCGCTGGGTGTTGCCGCCATCCGGTCGAGCTGTTGGGCGATCAGCCGGCCGATGCCGGTGTGCGGCATGAAGTGAATAAAGCTGATCCGGGCCATGCAGTCCTCGATCGACCAGTGGGCCGCGTGCGGCGGCAGGCAGAATACCAGCGCCTCGTGACTGACCGGGTATGTGCGCATCGTCCTGGGCACATCGTCGCCGCCGGTGACGACCGCGGCATCGAGCATGCCTACCTTCAGTCGGGCCAGCAGGTCATCCGACAGGCTGGTTTCGACCGTGAAATGCGCCAGCGGAAAGCGCTCGCGCGCGCGTGCCAGAAAGCCGGGCAGCAGACGCACGCTGGAGGTCGGCACGAAGCCGATGCGGAAATCGCCCTTGATCGTGTCCGGCGACTGGCACAGGCCGACCAGATCGTCATAGGCGGCCAGTACGGTGCGCGCATGGCGCGCGACCCGGCGGCCAAGCGGGGTTAGCTGCGGCGGACGAAAGCCGCGGTCGAACAGGTCTGCGTCCAGCAGGGTTTCCAGCGTCTTCATCTGCATGCTGACGGCCGACAGGGTCATGTTCAGCCGCTGGGCAGCGTCGACGAACGACCCGATCTCGGCGACCACGGTCAGTGTGCGGAGGGTGTTGAGGTTCATAACTTCACGAATTCCGTATTTAACCTCCAATCTTATTCGATTGATGTGAAGAAAGAAACGGTCAACTCTTTGTGTATGGAAACGCTCGCACCACTCACCGACGACCAAAAGACCGCACGCCACTTGGCACAGACCCTGTTCGCCCCCCGCGCGGCGGAATGGGACCGTGAACGCCGGTACTGCTGGGACAATATCGACGCCCTGGTCGATGCCGGCTTCATGGGCATGACCATCCCGCAGGCCTATGGCGGCAAGGGCGCGTCGCTTTACGAGACCGCCCTGGTCATCGAGGAGATCGCCAAGGCCTGCACCCTGACGGCCCGGGTCGTGGTCGAGGCGAATATGGGCGGGCTGGGCGCGATCATGGCCTACGGCACCGAGGCGCAGAAGAAGTTCGTCGCCCCGATCGTGCTGGCCGGCGACAAGCCCGCGATCGCGATAACGGAGCCGGGGGCCGGCAGCGCCGCCACGGAAATGACCACCACAGCACGGCGTCGCGGCGACCGCTACATCCTGAACGGCACCAAGCACTGGATTACGGGCGGCGGCGTTTCCAAGCTCTACCTGATCTTTGCCCGCGTGATCGGCGAGACCGGCATGGATGAGGGCATCGGCGGCTTCATCGTTCATCGCGATCCGGCGCGCGGCATCGACCCGGCCGGGTTTGCCGTGGCCGGCCGCGAACGCACAATGGGACTGTGCGGCATGCCGGAGGCGACCCTGGTCTTCACCGATCTGGAGGTGCCGGTCGAGAACGTGGTGATCCCGCCCTCTGGCTTTCGCCACGGCTTCGCGGACCTGATGACCGCCTACAACGCGCAACGGGTCGGCGCCGGCACGATCGCCATGGGCGTTGCCGCCGGCGCCTTGGACCTGGCCCGAGACCGGCTGTTAAGCCGCGAGCAGTTCGGGCGGCCGCTGGCCGAATTCCAGGGCCTGCAATGGATGCTGGCCGACATGGACACCTCCGTCCACGCCGCACGGCTGATGCTGCACGAGGCGGCGCGGTCCGCTGGGGCAGGCAGCACCGGCTTCCCCGACCGCACGCTGACCGCGCGGGCCAAGCTGTTCGCCACCGAGGCGGCGATCAAGGTGGTTAATGACGCGCTGCAGATGTTCGGCGCACGCGGCTACGGCGGCGAGGAGGCGGTGGAACGCATGTATCGCGACGTGCGCATGTTCACCATCGGCGGCGGCACGGCGCAGATCCTGCGCAACCAGCTCGCCAGCGCCGTGCTGGGCATCAAGACGCCGCAGACGCGCGACGGCTATGCGGCCGCGGCGGACATCGACGGGCCGAAGCCCGGGGTGTCACCGGCACCGCAGCACGCCTTCGGTTGATGGCTAAGGGTGGCCGTGGGGATTTCCCAATGACATGGGCCATGCTGGCACGACGCGCCTTGGCCATTGCGCTGAGGCCCTTCCGCCCGCCCCTTTCCGTCGCGCCAAAGCCGGACGAGCAGATCCTGCCGATCTTCGCCAACGCCAGTTCCGTGTCTCGGCCAGCGCCTGGCGTTGTCGGCATGGACCTGACGGGCGTGCTGGCCGATGGCGGCCAATGGCAGCTTACCGAACGGCTGTGCCACAATCCCGCCGACGGCCAACTTCACATTCAGATCGTGTTCGCGCCGAAATAGGCCATTGGCGGCCCGTCGCGCCGTGCCAGGTCAAAAAGAAAGCGGGCCAATCCGGGGCTTCCGAATTGGCCCACCGTCACGTCACTGTTGGACCGAACGGTCGAACAGTCCTTAGCTGGTCCAGGTCTCGATTTCGATCTGCGCCGGGCAGGTTGTCTGCCCATAGGTGCCGACCCAGACATCATAGGTGCCGTTGGGCGGGTTCATGATGTTGATGGCCGGGTCCAGGCCCGCGCTGTCATCGTTGAAATGCCACTGGCCGTTGGCGTCGTTGATCAACAGCACCGTGTCGCAATCGCCGACGACCTCGAACTCAAGCCGGCCATAGCCGCCATCGTTCTGGAAGTTGAACTCAAAGTCCGGATCGCTGATCACCCAGCCGCTTCCGGGCACATTGCAATTGGCGAGGTTGTTGTTGCCGCCGGCTTGGACGTTGTAGGTGCGCGGCGTGAACAGATAACTGCCGGTCAGGTTACCAAGATTCTGGCGGCCATCCAGTTGCCAGTCCGGGCATGCCGACGCCGCTGACGCCGTAAGGCCAACCAAAACGACCGCAATCGCAGCAAACAGCTTCTTCATCACAGCTTTCTCCCCTGAAATGCGGCGCGTAAGACGGTTACCAGCGCCGTGAGTTGTGGCGGCCGGCTTCGTGGGACACGGCCGGCCCGGCCGGCTGACCCCTTGACGCCGGCGTCTCCCGAGTAGACGTCCACCGTTAGCCCGCCGTCAACAAGGGTCTGATACCGCCTAGGCCGGAATCACGACACTGTAAGCCATCAGACCACATCGGTCACGGTCGGTAACAGAATATACAAGCCCGACGCGATCATGATGAAGGGCGTTATGCGCGTCAGCTTCAGCACCAGGGCCTCGGCCTTCAGGGCGACCCGGGCGGCGAGCACACCCGCAAGGCTGATCACCGCCAGCGCGATGACGGCGCCCAAGACCACCTCGAAATCGAAATCGGGCGCACTGTCGGCCAGAAACGCGGTGGTCAGCGCGAACGAATCAGCACTGAGCCCCGCGAACGTTACCAGTAACGCCAATAGGCCCGTCTTGCGCGCTGGTGGCGGTTCAGACGAGACGCGGCCCCTGGCACGCCACATGCGCCACAGTTCCGACAACCCGATGCCCATGGGAATGAGGCCAAGCAGGCCCAGCCATTCCTCGGGCAGGCTGTCCAGCGCAGCCCCAATGGCGAGTGCCAATCCGATCACCAGGACCTGGGTCGTGACGAAGGCGAACGCCGGCCGCGCAATGCCCAGCGCCGGCGCCAAGGCCAGCATCAGCGCCAGATTGTCGAAATTCGTCGACGCGTAGGCGAGAGCTACGGCAAGGGTAAGAAGCACGGGGCGCCACCGGGTTTAGATGGATCGCGCCAGCCTATGCCTGATTCTGCCTGCTGGCACAAACGATCATCGGGCCGCAGCCCGCCTTGGGCCGAAGAGGCGGATCTAGGACGGGCACTGCCCCTCGGCGAAGGTTACGAACGCGGCCTGAAACGCCTCATTGTTCTCGCCGTCGATCGGCCCCTCATAAAGCCCTCGATCGGTCAGGAACTGCTGGGTTACGCGCCTTTGCTCGGCACTGCTCGCCGCGTTCGCCGCCAACCAGTCGTCTATGGCAGCCTGAACGTTGCCTTGACCACAATAGGCCCGCGCCCGATTGCCGTAGAGCTGGCTGGTGGCGAGACCCAACTCTTCCGCCTGGTCGAAATCGGCAATCGCCTCGTCCAACCGCTGGTCGGTGATCAACGCCGCGCCCCTGCTGTTCAGGGCCTCCGCCAGATGGGGACCGTCGCCCGCATTGATCACGACGTCGCAGGCCTCGACGGTCGCCGGCCCGGCCTCGGCGCCGCCGTAAAGGCAGGCCTCGACCTGCTCGTCCGTCTGCGCCTGCGCGGTCGTTATGAACAGCGCCGCTCCGACCAAATAAACCGCGCTCAGCCTCATCCCGGCAGCTCCGCAAAGTTGAACGACGGCGCCACCCTAGCAACCGGCCTGCAGGCGGTCATCACCGATTTGTTGAGGTCCGGGTCGGCCTATGCGTATCCCGCCGTCGCATAGGGCCCATGGCCCGTGCGATAGACCAGCAGCTTGCGGACATAGCCGAAGAACGGCCGGTCGGGGCCGGCATGGGCATCGGTGCGGACGGTCAGGATGCCCTGGTCGGGGCGGGATCGGGACGGGCGGCTGTCGATGATGGTGGAGACCGCGTGCAGCATGTCGCCGTCGCGCACCTCGTCGGCGATGACGATGTCGCTCCATTGCAGGTTCGCGACCACCCGGCCGAAGGTGCGGGTCGAGGTCGCCGTGCCCATGCCCAGGACCAGATACTCCGGCAGGATGCCATCCGGGCCGCCGGCGCCCAGGGCCGGGTCGATGGCGATCGCCGCCTGATCGCCGGAATGCGCGGCCCACGCCCACGCCTCCGCCATCGACACGCGCCGGCCCGGCCAATGCTCGAACACCTGGCCCGGCGCGAAATCCTCAAATCCGACGCCGGTGGTCTCGACCAGCACGCCGGCCTCATCTTCGATGTGGGAGGCAAAGGCGCGCCCTGCCGTTCCGCCGGACGGATCGGTCGGGGCGGCCGCACGGCGAAAGATGGTCGTGTCCCAGACCATGTCGCAGACAGTGGTGCCGTCCTGATTGTCGACGCGTGTGCGGATGCGCAGCCGCCCGGTGGTTTCGTCGTGGTCGGCAATCTCCAGGATCTCCGATCGTGCATAGAGCGTGTCGCGATCGAACACCGGCGCGGTCATGCGGATTTCCGGCCAGCCGAGGATGCGCCGTCGCTGACCGAAGGTCCGCCAGGTCATGCCGATGCCGCGCCTAACAGTGATGGTGCTGACGATCAGCGACCGCCTGAATTCGGTCTTGTCGGCGTAGGCTTCGTCGAAATGGATCATCGCCTGGTTCAAGGTCGACAGCGCCTCGGCGACATTGTCCTGCTGATAGACGGTGATGCCCGGACGATGAGCGAAGCACTGTCCGACCGCGAAATCCTCAAAGAACAGACCATAGCATTCGCGGAACCGGTTATCGCCCAGGTTCAGATGGGTGCCCCACATGGCCGTTTCCTATTACGCCTGGCCCGACCGCGCCCGGATGGCCACGGCCTGGTCGTAGACCGGCTTGTCGATCATGCGGCCATCGACCTGGATCGCGACCCGGCCCGCCTGCTCGAACGCCTCGATAATGCGTTCCGCCTGCGCCACGGCCTCGGCCGACGGCTGGAAGGCCTCTATGATGGGCTGGACCTGGCTGGGGTGGATGGCGAGCTTGCCGGCAAAGCCCAGATCGCGGACATAGGCCGCCTCTTCCGCCAGGCCTTCGTCATCACCGATCTGAAGATAGGGCACGTCGAAACAGGGCACGCCGCCTTGCGCGCCGGCCTCGACCAGCCGGATGCGGGCCGCCAGCAGGGCGTCGCGGGTCATGGCCATGCCGGCCTCCGCACTGTAGTCCGCCGCGCCGAACCCGATGGCGCCTCGGCCGCCGAGCGCGGCAGCGATCGACCGTGCATTGTCGAGGCCCGCGATCGTCTCGACGATGGCCATGAGGGGCAGGTCGCGATCCCCGAGCGCGGCCCGCGCGATCTGCACGTCTCGCCCGCTTTCGACCATCGGCACCGCTATGAGATCGAGCGCGTCGATGGTGCCGCGCAGCGTCATTAGATCATCGAGCGCGTTCGGGTCCGTCAGCGCATTGATCCGCACACCGACCAGGGGGCCATCACGGGTCGGACCGGCGGCCAGATATCCTGTGACATGCGCCCGCGCCGCCGCCTTGCCCTCGTGCGGCACGGCGTCCTCCAGATCGATGATCATGGCGTGGCCGCAGCGCTGACGGGCCTTGTCGAACCGGTCCGGCCGGTTGCCGGGGACCATCAGGGCGGTCGCGATTGCGTGCAGCGAAGAGGCCATGCGGCGGCTAGTCCCAATCAATAGGTGGCCGGGCCCAGAACCAGGTCCGGCAGGAAGGTGACGATGGGCGAATAGAACGTGACCAGCGCTAAGAGCGCAATCATGCCGATCAGGAAGGGCAATGTGCCGCGCATGACCTCGCCCACCGGCGACTTGGCGATGCCGGCCATGACGAACAGGTTCAGGCCGATGGGCGGGGTTAAGAGCGCCAGCTCGATATTCATGATCAGCACGATGCCGTAATGCACGCGGGAGATTTCCAAGGCGGCCAGGATCGGCAGGGTCAGGGGCACGGTGATCAAGGTGATCGAATAGCCCTCCAGGATCATGCCCAGCAGGATCAAGGTGACGTTCATGATCAAGAGGAACAGCCAGGCTCCAGCCGAGACATGTCGGAGGTGTCGAAGATGAG
>JBCBSH010000069.1:0-19363 GCA_039819285.1 Pseudomonadota bacterium | reverse complement strand
CGGCCATCATCATGACCCAGATCATGTTCCGGAAGATTGACCTGACCTTCGCGCTAAACGGCGCGATCGCGGGCCTCGTCTCCATAACAGCGGGTCCGGATCTGACGAACCACTTCATGTCGATCATCGTCGGCGCGATCGGTGGCGTCATCGTCGTTCTGGCCGTGCCCATCATCGACAGATTGAAGATCGATGACGTCGTCGGTGCCATCCCTGCCCACCTGGTGGCCGGGGTGTGGGGAACGCTCGCGGTCGGCATTTTCGGCGGTGGAAACCTAGGCGTGCAGATCATCGGCATTGCGGCGGTTGGTGTGTTCGTCGTGATCACCAGCGCGATTGTCTGGCTGATCATCAAGGCCGTTATCGGGCTGCGTGTCTCCGAGGACGAGGAGGCCCTTGGCCTCGACCGTGCCGAACTGGGCATGGAGGCCTATCCGGAATTTGGACAAGGCTCCCAGCGCGCCTAACTGGCTCCCATGACGGGCCCTGGCTTCGGCCGGGGCCCAACTCTTGGTCCCGAATGGCTTGCCGTTCGGGGCCTTTTCTTTGGCGTTCACCAGACGTTCCTGCCGCGCAGTTCGCCAAGATCACATCTAAGTACATGCCGGCAAGCAATTGATTCAGAATTGTTCTGTTTTCGGCGATACCTTGTATCCACGCCGTTTGGCGGGTATTTTGGAAACAGGTGGCAGTTGGAATCGCTTGATTCGATGGTCGGTGCAGAACCCATGGTGGCGGAGCGGCTGGAGCGTTTGACGGACTATCCGTTCGCGCGTCTGCGCGCGCTGCTTGATGGCGTTCAGCCGCCGCAGGGCCGCGAGCCGATATCGATGGCGGTTGGCGAACCACAGGACCCGTGCCCCGATTTCGTCGCCAACATTCTGGCTGAGCATCGCGCGGATTGGAACCGCTACCCGCCAGTCGGCGGCACGCCGGCCCACAACCAGGCCTGTCTCGGTTGGCTGCGGCGCCGTTTCGGCGCGGTCGCTGACGGACTGACGCCCGATCAGGTCTTGCCGCTGTCGGGCACGCGCGAGGGCATGTTCCTGGCAGCCCAGGCCTTGGTGCCGGAAAGAAAGGCCGGGCGGCAGCCGGTGGTCTGCTTGCCCAACCCGTATTACGCCGGCTACGAAGGCTCGGCCGTCATGTCGGGGGCCGAACCGGTCTATCTGGATTGCCGCGCCGAAACCGGCTTTTTGCCGGACCTGGACGCGCTTGACCCAAGCTTGCTGGCAAGAACGGCCTTGTTCTTCTTATGCAGTCCGACCAACCCGCAGGGCGTGATCGTGCAGCGGGACTATCTGGTTCGGCTCATCGGTCTTGCCCGTCAGCATCGCTTCGTCCTCGCCGTCGACGAATGCTATGTCGAGATTTACGGCGATCGCAAACCGATCGGGGCGTTGGAGGCCGCGGAAGGCGATCTGACCGGTCTCCTGCTGTTCCAATCGCTGTCCAAACGGTCCAACGCCGCGGGGCTGCGGGCCGGCTTTGTCGTCGGTGACCGTGCGTTGATCGAGCCGCAACGGCGCTTGAGATCCTATTCCGCCGCCTGCATGCCGTTGCCGGTTCAGGCGGCCGCGGCTGCGCTGTGGGACGATGACACCCATGTCGCCGGCGTTCGCGACCGCTATCGCCAGCGCTTTGACGCGGCCTGTGCGGCTTTGGCTCCTCACTTGTCGTACCAGCGGGCCGAGGCGGGCTTCTTTCTCTGGCTCGACGTGGGCGACGGCGTGGAGACGGCCGCCGCGCTATGGCGGGAAGCGGGAATTCGTGTGCTGCCAGGCGCCTTTCTGTCGAAGGCGGGGCCGGACGGACGCTCGGTTGGCGATCGTTATGTGCGCATCGCCGTCGTACACGACCCGGAAACAATCGCCGAGGCGATGGGCCGCGCCGCGCCGATCCTGGGGCAATCGCGGGAAAAGGCGGCGGCGGATCTGTCGACGACGAGCAACGATGAGGCGCGCCGAGAGCGTGCCGGAGGTTTGTGATGGCGCGTGCTGCATCCCCGGCAACCGGACGGCTTCCGCGAAGCCAGGCATCGCGCGGGCAATCGTCGCGACGGCGCCCCCAGCGCGGGCGGTCAACCTCGGCGCGGTCGCGCAGCCAGACCCGTTCCTCGCTGCTGCCGGAAAGCGTCGCCCTGTTTGTCGGCCAGCGGGCGAAGCAGATCGGCGGGCTGGCGCTGCTGACGGCGGCAGTGTTGCTGTTTATCGCCTTGGCGAGCTACAGCTCGACGGACCCGTCGTGGAACCGGGTCGGGGGTACTGAAGGCACCCAGAACTGGCTGGGCGCGTTGGGCGCTTATCCTGCCGATCTGCTGATCCAGACCTTGGGCGGCGCAAGCTATCTCTTCGCCCTGGTGCCACTGGTTTGGGGCTGGCGCCTGGTTCGCGTTCGGCCGGTTGGGCCCGCCTGGCTGCGCGTCGCGGGATTGGCCCTGACGGCGCCGATCGCTGCCGCCATGCTCGCGCCGTTTGCGGCGCCGGCGAGCTGGATCGGGGTGTTCAGTTTCGGCGGGGCCTTGGGCGCCATGCTGATGGGCTGGCTGGCCGAACAGGCCATGCCCTATTGGGGTTGGATCTCGCCCCAATGGTTCTCCGCCATGCTCGCCTTGCCGGGGCTGATCCTGGTGCTGATCGCGCTCGGCCTCGGTCTTGGTGAATGGCGGCGCATCATCGTCTATCTCGTCCGGCAGGGCAGCGCTGGCATTGCCTGGGGCGCCCGCTATGGCTGGTGGCTGTTGGCGCTCGGCTGGTATTACACCAGGATTGGTGCCGCCTGGCTGTGGCCACGGATGGTTGGCGCCAGCGCGGTTGCCGCGCGGGGTGCAGGAAGCATGCTCCAACGCCGGCGCGCCAAGCAGGCGCCGCCGGTCGATCGGGCCCAACCCGAAGGCATCGACCCAATCGAAATGCCCTCCGACGAAGACCAGGGCGGTTCGGAACCACAAGTCGTGCCGCCGAACGCCTCCGCTGCTGTCGCCGCCAAGCCGATCCGCGTCCAGGCACCGCCGGGACCGGCGCCGACATTGCGCCGTTCGCGTACCGACAGCCGCCAGTCACGCCTGGAACTGGCGCCGAGCGCCGAGTATGAGCTGCCGCCACTCGACATACTGGGGGCTCCCGATCCGGAGACCCGCCCGGCTCAGCAAAGCGAGGCGGCGCTGCAGGAAACGGCGGCGATGTTGGAAAGCGTGCTGGGCGATTTCGGCGTCCGGGGTTCCATCGTGCGGGTCAATCCGGGCCCCGTCGTGACCCTGTTCGAACTGGAACCCGCGCCGGGCACGAAGTCGAGCCGTGTCATCGGCTTGGCCGACGACATCGCCCGGTCGATGAGCGCGGTTTCGGTGCGCGTGGCCGTGGTGCCCGGCCGCAACGTCATCGGCATCGAAATGCCGAATGCGACCCGCGAGATCGTTCTGCTGCGCGAGATCCTGGAAAACCCGGTCTATGACCGCGCGTCGGGCAAGCTGACACTGGTCTTGGGCAAGGAGATCGGTGGACAGCCGATCATCGCCGATCTGGCCCGTATGCCCCACCTGCTGGTGGCCGGCACAACAGGTTCCGGTAAGTCGGTGGCGATCAACACGATGATCCTGTCGCTGCTTTACCGGCTGCCGCCAGAAAACTGCCGCTTGATCATGATCGATCCGAAGATGCTGGAACTCAGCATCTATGACGGCATTCCACACCTGCTGTCGCCGGTGGTCACGGACCCCAAACAGGCGGTGGTGGCCCTGAAATGGGCGGTGCGCGAGATGGAGGATCGTTACCGCGCCATGTCCAAGATGGGCGTGCGCAATGTCGAGGGCTATAACCAGCGCCTGCGCGAGGCCAAGCGCAAGGGCGAGAGCTTGATGCGCCGTGTCCAGACCGGTTTCGACCCGGACACGGGCAAGCCGGTGTTCGAGGACCAGCCGCTCGATCTAACGGAACTGCCCTACATCGTTGTCGTGGTCGACGAGATGGCCGATCTGATGATGGTCGCCGGCAAGGAGATCGAGGGCGCCATTCAGCGCCTGGCGCAAATGGCGAGGGCGGCTGGCATCCATCTAATCATGGCGACGCAGCGCCCATCGGTTGATGTCATCACCGGCACGATCAAGGCCAACTTCCCAACCCGGATCAGCTTTCAGGTCACGTCGAAGATCGACAGCCGCACAATCCTGGGTGAGGGCGGGGCGGAACAGCTGCTGGGCCAGGGCGACATGCTCTACATGGCCGGTGGCGGCCGGATCACCCGCGTACACGGGCCGTTTGTGTCGGACAGCGAGGTTGAGTCCGTGGTCAACCATCTGCGCGCCCAGGGCGAGCCCGAATACAACGACAGCGTGCTTGAGGACGAAGACGAGGCCGCGGCCATCGACGCGATGCTCGGCGGCGGGAGCGCGTCAGGCGGCGGTAATTCGGGCGACGAACTTTACGACCGTGCCGTCGCGCTCGTGGCTCACGAACGCAAGGCGTCGACCAGCTTCGTCCAGCGCCATCTGCAGATCGGTTACAACCGGGCCGCCCGGATCATCGACCGCATGGAGGCCGAGGGCGTGGTCTCGAAGGCCAACCATGTCGGCAAGCGCGAGGTTCTTGTCGGCGATCATGGGGGCGATTAGCCCGATCTGAGGCGCTCAGCGATCCAGGTTCCCCAGACGACGTCTAGCTGACGCCTCGCTAACGGGCGTTCCGCAATCTCGACCGGTTTCCAATCCAGCTTTGTGGGAACCGATACCATGGAGATGTCTCGGGTTCGCCGTCTCGCCGAAGAGCGGCGCTTCGCGACGGACGACGGTTGTGAGCTGTTCTACCGGTACTGGCCGGCCCTGACCGAGCGTCCCGCCGGTGCCGTGGTGCTGTTTCATCGCGGTCACGAGCACTCAGGCCGAATGGCCCATCTGGTCGACGAGCTGCGCTTGCCCGACCATGCTTTCTTTGCCTGGGATGCGCGGGGCCATGGCCGCTCCCCCGGCCCAAGGGGCTTCAGCCCCAGCTTGGGCAGGTCCGTCCGTGATGTCGATGCGTTTGTCGCCCATATCGGCGCGGTTCACGGCATCAATTCTCGTGACATCGCCGTCGTGGCGCAAAGTGTCGGCGCCGTTCTGGCGGCGACATGGGTTCATGACTATGCGCCGCAGATCCGCGCGCTGGTGCTGGCATCGCCCGCGTTCAAGGTTCGACTATACGTGCCCTTTGCCCGGCCCGGGCTGAAACTGATGCGCAAGCTGCGTGGCGACTTTTTCGTCAACAGCTATGTGAAGCCACGCCTGCTAACCCATGATACGGACCGCATTGCGTCCTATCAGGCCGACCCGCTGATCACGCGGCCGATCTCAGCCAACATCTTGTTGGCTCTGTATGACGCGGCGGACCGGGTGGTCGCCGATGCCGCGGCGATCACCGTACCGACCCAGCTTCTGATCTCCGGCAACGACTGGGTTGTCCACAAGCGCCCTCAGCACATCTTCTTCGACCGGCTGGGATCGGCGGACAAGGAGAAGCACGTGTTGGACGGCTTCTTTCACGACACGCTGGGCGAAAAGGACCGCTCGATCGCGATAGAAAGGGCTCGTGGCTTCATCTTGCGCCAGTTCGCCAATCCGGTTGAACAGCCGTCGTTGCTGGACGCCGATCAGCAGGGTTTCACCAAGCGAGAAACAGATCGGCTCGCCCGGCCGCTGCCGCGATGGTCGCCTGCAGGCCAATACTGGTCCGCCACGCGCCTTGGCTTACGGCTCGCCGGCCGGCTGTCGGAGGGGATTGCTCTGGGCCGCCGTACCGGCTTCGATTCCGGAAGCACACTTGACTATGTCTATCGCAACCGGCCGCAGGGTGCGACAGCGCTCGGCCGGCTGATCGACCGGTCCTATCTCAATTCAGCGGGCTGGCGCGGCATTCGCCAGCGCAAGCGCGACGTGGAAGCGCTGCTGCACAAGGCGATGACACTTCTTCGCGACGCCGGCAGTCCAGTCCGTCTAATGGACATTGCCGCTGGCCATGGCCGCTATGTTCTCGACGCGTTGCAAGAGATGGAGACTTTGCCGCAAACGGTGCTGCTGCGCGACTACAGCGCCATCAACGTCGAGGCAGGCACGAAGTTGATTGCCGATCGCGGCCTGTCGGAGATTGCGCGGTTCGAGGAGGGCGATGCCTTCGACGCCAAAGACTTGGCGGCTGTCGACCCCGCGCCCACACTCGCCGTCGTTTCGGGCCTCTATGAACTCTACCCTGACAATGATCGAGTGCGGCTGTCCTTGCAGGGTTTGAGTGAGGCGGTCCCCGAGGGAGGGTACCTGATCTACACCAATCAGCCTTGGCACCCGCAGCTCGCTTTCATCGCACGGGCCTTAACCAGCCATCGTGACGGCAAACCCTGGGTCATGCGACGGCGGACACAGGCGGAGATGGATCAACTGGTGGCCCAAGCCGGGTTCCGCAAAGTGGATCAGCGGATCGACGAGGACGGCATCTTCACCGTTTCGCTGGCGGTTCGACAGAACGGGTGACCGACCATAGGGGCAGTCGATCCCCACAACGTACCAGACTGACGGCCATGTATGCGGCAGGCGCGGCCGTCGTTGCCGTTTTCGCCTGGGCGCTGAGCGGTCTGGCATGGCTGCTGCTTTGGCCGGCGGCTGCTCTGCTTTACGTATCTGCCGCCTATGGCGCAATCGGGCCCGGCGCGTTCGGTAAGCGGGCTGACGGCCGGATGCCCTTGCCGGTTCGGCTCCTACTCGCGCCCTATCAGATTGGCGCGTGGCTGAACTCAAGGCTGTGGACACGCAAACATCCCGCGCCGGACCTGATTGGTCGGCAGGTTTGGCTCGGCCGGTTCCCGTCAGAACGCGATCTCGATCAAGGCCAGTTCGCGGCTATTGTCGATTTGAGCGCTGAGTTACCAGGGTTCGCTACACACATCTCCTGGCACGCCTTCCCAACGCTCGACTTGGTGACGCCACCGCCGGAGGTTTTGGCCGCCGCCGCCCAGGCAATCGAAGACGGTCGCCAAACGGGTCAGGTGTTGGTGGTTTGCGCGTTGGGATACGGGCGAAGCGCGGCCGCTGTCGCGACCTGGCTGGTTGCTTTCGGAAGGGCGCATGATGCCGACGAGGCTGCCCGAACGATACGCACCGCAAGGCCGCACATCGTGCTCAACGAAGTCGCGCAAAATGCCGTCAACGCTGCTGCCGGGCTTCTGACAGCCTCTTACCGCCGATAATCGACATCGACACGACAGCCCGATTTCAGGGCCTCGCCGGCAGCCTCGATGACACACGCCGCATCGTAGGCGTCATTGACCGTCGACAGCGGCTTGGCCCCTTGCGCGATGCAGTCGTTGAGAAAGTAAAGCTGGGTGTAGAGAAAGCTGTCCCAATAGGCGGCATCGTCTTGGCCGGCACCGGGTTCCTCATCGACCTTGATCTGATCCCAGGATGCGACGCCGGTGCCGCGCGCGCCAAGGATCTTGAACTTTACCGTCCAGGGGTCGCGCGACCAATCGTCGGTAGAGAAGGACGCCCAGAGGTTGGCGATGATCCCGGTGTCATACCCGGCCGTGATCATGATTTGGTCGATCGTGTCGGGATTGGTGAAATGCACCCGCGAGGCCGTGGCGCCGACATAGGCTGGCCGGCCGGCGAAGTAGAGCAGGGCGTAGACGTGATGGATCGTCAGGCCCCCCCATGGCAGGGTCCGGGCGCCCCACCTCGGGCGGCAGCCGTTGATTGTAGAGCGCCCAAAAGCTGTTCAGCCGCCCCAGCCGGCCGGAGGTGAGATGGGCGTGAATGCGCCGGACCTCGGGCGCGTAAATGTAGTTATGCGAGGGCATGCAGACACGGTCCGACGCGCGGGCCGCATCGCGAATGCGCCTCACCTCACCACGGGTGACGCCGACCGGCTTTTCGATCAGCACATGCTTGCCCGCCTCCAAGCTGCGCAGAGCGAGGTCCGCATGGGCCTCGCTGGCGTTCAAAATGAAGACCGCCTCGATGTCCGGTTGGGCGAGCAGCGCCTCGGCGCTGTCATGGGCAGTGCCGCCATACTGGTCGGCAAAGCGCTCCGCGTTGGCGTGGGATCGGCTCCAGACGCCAGCCAACTGACCGGCGCCACCTTCGGCAAGCGCCTTTGCGTGCAGACCGGCAACCGTGCCGGCGCCTATGAAGCCAACTTTGATCATCCCGCCCTCGCCAATCGCTACGCCGTCTCGCGAACCGTCGCGGATAGGTAGCACTCACCGAGGACGAAGTCCCAGCCGCTGTCGTATCCGTCGCGTGTCGCCTGCGCATCGGCGCCCAAACGGTCCCAATTGCGGTGTTCGAGTTGGACCCTTGTGCCCTTGTCACCGGCGTCCTCAAAGCGGATCTCGACTTCCGACGCCTCATGGGCGGGCCGGCCGACATGCCAGGAAAACAAGAGCTTGCTGCCCCGTTCCGCCTCGATCACCTGGCCCCAATCATGGGTCGTGCCATCCGCGCAGACCTCATAGATGCGGCCGCCCGGTCGCGCCTCGAAAACGACGGATTGGGGCTCGCCACCCGTCCGCGAGGCGACAATGGAATGGGTGTGCTTCGGCCACCAGGCGTCAATGCGTGCCGTGAAGATGTCGAAAGCCTCGCTCGGCCCGCAGGCGGCGAAGACGGTCTTTTCCACAGGGTCGATCATGATCGGTCTCCCTCTTGCTTTGTGTAATCCACGAAACTGTCCAGCACGTCGGTCCAGAAGCTGTCGAGATAATCGCGAAGCTCACTAAGTCCTTCTGGATTAGCGCGGAAATACCCGCGCTTGCCCTCATAGCGGACGGCAACCAGGCCAGCCTCGCGCAAGGCCTTCAGGTGCTGGGATACGGCCGGCTTGCTGACTTGCTGGCTGGCGGCGATGTCCGCGAACGCGCGCTCGCCACTGCGCAACTGTTCAAAAATGCCTCTCCGCGTCGGATCCGCCAGCGCCGCGAGCACACTATAATAAGCCATCACTTAACATAGGATCAGGAGTTATGTCCCGTCAATGGACATGGTTTGACATCGATCAACGCGGGCCCGACATCGCTGGCCTAACGCGTGGGGCATGAATTCGATTGCCATGAAATACGCGACCGCCCGGGCGCCGCGTTACACCAGCTATCCGACCGCACCCCACTTCCAAAAGGGCTTTCCGGAGGCAACCTATCGCACCTGGCTCGCTCGGCGGGATGCGGCGGAGCCGATCTCGCTCTACCTGCATGTGCCGTTCTGCCGTCGCATGTGCTGGTATTGCGGATGCTCGATGAAGCTGGCGCGCCGTTACGGGCCCGTCTCTGACTATCTCGAGGCCTTGTTGGCGGAGATCGATTTGGTGACGGGGGTGATGCCCGGTGGTCAGCGGGTCGCGCATGTCCATTGGGGCGGTGGTTCGCCAACGGTCCTGTCGCCTGACGACCTCTCGACAGCGATGAACATGCTGCATCGTCGCTTCGCCATTCTCTCCGATGCGGAAATCGCGATCGAGATCGATCCACGTACGCTTACCGACGAGTTGGTCGCCGTACTTGGGGGTGAGGGCTTCAACCGCGCCAGCCTCGGCGTTCAGGAGTTCGACCCAACGGTCCAAGCGGCCATCAACCGCGAACAGCCCTTCTCGATGGTTGCCCAGGCAACGGCAGGACTGCGCGAAGCGGGCGTGTCGGCGATCAACTTCGATCTGATGTACGGCCTGCCCTTCCAGACGGCGGCCATGCTGGCCAAGACTGTCGACATGGCAGTCGGCTTGCGTCCCGACCGGATCGCCCTGTTCGGCTACGCTCACGTGCCCTGGATGGCCAAAAACCAGCGGATGATCCCTGAAGACGCCTTGCCGAACGCGGCCGAACGGCTGGAGCAGTCCGAGGTGGCGGCCGAGCGGCTGGTGTCTCACGGCTATCGACGCATCGGCCTCGATCACTTTGCGTTGCCGGACGATCCAATGGCTGGCCCGGCGCAATTGCGCCGGAACTTCCAGGGCTACACGACCGATACCGCCGAAACCCTGATCGGCTTGGGCGCAAGCTCGATCAGTGCGCTGCCGCTGGGATACGTTCAGAACGTCACTGAGACGGGCGCATACGCGCGGGCGGTACGCGACGGTGTGTTGCCCATCGCGAAGGGCCGGGCACTTGACGACGATGATCGCCTGCGTCGGTCCGTTATCGAGCGCTTGATGTGCGACCTGCAAGTCGACTTAGAAGCCGAGGCACTGAGGTTCGGCGCGCAGCCCGATTACTTCGAGCCGGAGATTGAGCGCCTGGGCGATCTCCAGGACCATGGTCTGGTGCGTATTTCCGACGGATCGGTGGTCATCACCGAGGCCGGGCGGCCGGTGATGCGGGCGGTCGCATCGGTATTCGACGCCTATCTGAACGTCGAAGGCGCACGCCACTCCAAGATCGCTTGAAGCCTGCCCAAACGTCGATTGACAGGGGGCGGCCAAAGCGACCAAGCTCTTGTCAACGCGCGATAAATCGGCGCGGAACGACAAGGGGTGGAGCGCGGAGCCATGAAGAAGTTTCTGAACAATGTAGACGACATGCTGTCGGAAAGCCTGCGCGGTTTCGGTGCGGCGCAAGCCGATATCGTCGCCGTCCATGACAACCCGATGTTCGTCACCCGCGCGGCCCCTCGCCGGGACAAAGTGGCCCTGATCTCCGGCGGCGGCAGCGGGCATGAACCGCTGCATGCCGGCTTCGTCGGCACAGGCATGCTGGACGCCGCCTGCCCGGGCCAGGTCTTCACCTCGCCCACGCCGGACCAGATGATGGCCGCCGCCGAGGCGATCTCGAGTGACGCGGGCGTCCTTTGGATCGTGAAGAACTATTCCGGTGACGTCATGAATTTCGAGATGGCGGCGGAGATGGTGGACGGTTCGCAGTCCCTGCTCGTTAATGATGATGTCGCCGTTGAGGATTCCACTTATACCGCCGGACGGCGCGGCGTCGCTGGCACTGTGATCGTAGAGAAGATCGTCGGTGCGGCGGCGGAGGGGGGCGCTGATCTCGACGCCTGCGTCGCGCTGGGCAACCGCGTGATAGCGGCGACCCGGTCGTTCGGTGTCGCGCTGACAAGCTGTACCGTGCCGGCGGCTGGTACACCGACCTTCGACATCGGCGACAATGAGATCGAGATGGGGGTCGGCATCCATGGCGAACCCGGCCGTCATCGCGAACCGCTGGGCGCGGCCGATGCCATCGCCGGACAGATGATGGAGGCCATTCTCAGCGATCTCGCGCCCGCCTCCGGCGGCAGGGTGCTGTTCCTGGTCAACGGCTTTGGCGGCACCCCGCTGATGGAGCTTGACCTGATGTATGGGGCTGGCGCCAAGCTGCTGTCTGATCACGGTCTGACCATCGGCCGGTCGCTTGTCGGCAACTATGTCACCTCGCTGGAGATGGCTGGTTGCTCTTTCACCGTTACGGTCTTGGATGACGAGATGACCCGCCTGTGGGATGCGCCGGTGCACACGGCCGCGTTGCGGTGGGGTTGCTAACCGCGATCGGCCAGTGCAGCGACCCGGCGCGCGAAGTCGCGGACCAGCCGTTCCATCTCCTCCTGCCGTCCGGCATTACGCAGGACCGGCACTTCGACCACGATGCGTTTCATGCCGCCGCTGCCGGCTGCTGAGGCCTCTGCGGCGACCGCGACCTGCCGGTTTGGATGGGCGGTCTCATAAAGGGCCACGAACTGTCGCCGCTCGGCAGGCGAGAAGTGGCATATGTCGAAGATCGTCGCCAAATGCTTGGCCGGTACTGGGACAGCATAGCTGGGGTTGGTGATCTGGGTGACGAAGCTTTTGTGCTTGCCGAGGGCTGAGGCGATGAGTTGGCGGGTGCCTGAGGGGCGCCGGTCGATCAGGTCGCGCAGGAACTGCTTGTAGGCGCTGACCGGATTGGCGCCGTCGGTGCCGTTATCCGCCTGCATCCCGACGCTCATTGCTCGGTCACATAGTTGGCGATGGTCGCTTTCGCCTGGGCCAGCGCTGCATATCCCGTCGAGACCGACCGAACACCACAATCCAGCAATGCCTTTAGCGTGGTCGCTTCTGCCGCCATGTCGCCGCAGACGCTGACTTCCTTCCCGGCCTTCAGCCCATGATCGGCAATCTGCGTGATCAGTCGCAAGACGGCCGGGTTCAGCGGGTCGTAAAGGTCGGATACCTCGGCGCTGTCCCGGCTCGACGCGGTGACATATTGGATCAGGTCATTGCTGCCTATCGAAAAGAAGCCGGCGTCGAAACGCTCGATCTCAATGGCGGCGGCGGGGACTTCGACCATCATGCCGATGGCCGGTTTTCCGACGGGCGCGCCGTCCATCGCAACGGTGGCAAGGGCCGCCTCGGTAAGTTCGCGCGCGCGGTCAAGTTCCCAAGGGGCGGTGACCATGGGGAACATGATCTTCAGATTTCCATGGGCCGACGCGCGCGCCAGCGCCCGCAACTGAACCTCGAAGACATCCGTCCGGGCGAGCGAGAGTCGGAGGCCGCGTAGGCCCAGAAATGGGTTGCCCTCACCATCGAGCGTCAGTCCAGGTATCGGCTTGTCGCCGCCCGCGTCCAGCGTGCGGATCGTCACCGGCCGGCCATCGGCCCAGTCGAGAAGCTGCCGATAGACTGCGGTTTGTTCCTCTTCGTCCGGCAGGTCCGCGCGGTCGTGAAACAGGAACTCGGTGCGGGTGAGGCCGATGCCATCGCAATGAGCAACGGGGATTCCCGACAGACCTCCCGGATCATCCACGTTCACCGTAGTGATCACGCGCTGGCCTGAGCGCATTGTCGCCGGCAGCGGTAGAAGGCGATTGGCCTCTTCCGCCTGCCGTGTGCGTTCGGCCACGTCCTGCCGCGCTTGCTCCAGCGCGTCTTGCCCAAGACCGCTGACCAACTGGCCGGCATCCGCGTCCAGAACCAACGGCTCGCCGGAATGCAAGGCCGAGATGCCGTCGCCCAGGCCAACGGCCATCGCCAGCCCTCGTGCCCGGGCCAGCATGGCCACATGGCTGGACGGGCTGCCGCCGGCAAGCGCGAGGCCGCCCGCCCGATGCCAGTCGACCGCGAGAAACCGCGACGGCGTCAGTTCCCGGCCGACCACGACAGCGCCGTCCGGCATGCCGCCATCGCCAAAGTCGGCGCCGGTCAGGATCGACAGCACCCGGTCCCGCAGATCCGTCAGATCCTCTGCGCGGGCCCGGAAATACTCGTCGTCCGAGGCCGTGTAGTCGGCAATCTGCTCGTCCAGTGCGCCGCGCCAGCCCTTAACTGCAGAGGCCCCGGCCTCGATCTCGATGATTGCGGGCTCGATCAGCGCATCATCTTCCAACAGCGCGATCTGAAAGCCGAGGATGTCTCCGCCCATGTCCCCGGACGTCCCGGCCAGCGTTTCGAGCGCCTCGCTTGCCGTGGCAATCGCTGAGCGCAGCTTTGATACCTCGTCATCGCTGCTGCCTGCCGGCGCTTGATCGCGCACGATGATGTCGCCGAGCAGGTGGGCGGGGCCCACGACCAGTCCGCCGGACGCGCGCTTGCCCTCCAATCGCAGGATTTGTCGTTCAGTCTCCGTCATCGTCGAAGTTCCGTTCGACCAGCCCGACCATGGCGTCGAGTGCGCTTTCCGCGTCGCCGCCTTCGGCCTTGAAATGCAACGTCACGCCTTGCTTGGCCTTCAGCGCCATGACCTTCACGATGCTCTTGGCATCGGTCCAATCCTCGCGGTCGTCGGGTTTGATCGCGATGGCGGCATCGTACTGCTTGGCCAACTTGGTCAGCTTCACTGACGGCCTGGCATGCAGGCCGACCTTATGGGTCAGCAGAACGCTGCGCTCGATCGCTTCGTGGTCTGTCGGCTGCACGCTCATGGCTGGCCCATCAGCTCTTCGGCGGTGGCCTGGACGGCCGAGAGGGGGGATCCGCCGGCCGCCTCCGCCGCAGCCATCACCGCGCCTTCGACCACCGGCGCATTTAGAATGCGGATGCGGTCCTGCCGCGCGGCCGGCTGCATCTCAAGGGCCATCTCACTGTTGGTTTCGGCGCCGCCGAGATCGACCAGAATGGCCACGCCGGCCTCGCTCCACGCCTGGTCGATGGCTTCGAGGATCTTGGACACGTCCGTGCCCAGCCCGCCGTCCGGGTCGCCGCCGCAATGGACGATGGTGACCTCGTCGCCGACCATCTGGCGGGCCATCTCAGCCGTGCCGCGCGCGACGTCGGAGGAGTGGGAGACGATCACTAGGCCAACAGTGGGGGGCGATTGGCTCATCACACCTATCCTTCGATGACGTCGCAGACGGTCTGGATCAACAAACGGGTTGATGCAGCCCCGGGGTCCAGATGCCCCGCGCTGCGCTCGCCGAGGTACGAGGCCCGCCCCTTGGTCGCGACCATGGGGATCGTGGCCACTGCGGCGTCATCGGCGACCTGGCGGATCTTGACGATGTCGGCGCCGTCGGCGAGGGCCTCGTGCACCGGGATCAGAACGTCCAGCATGGTCTTGGCACCGCGATCGCTCTTGCCGCGCTTCTTCACCGCCTCGACGCCGGCGCCAAGCATCTCGGCCAGCGCCATTCGGTTTGGCTCGCCTTCCGGCGCGGCCTTGCCCATGGCCATCAGCAGACTGCCATACAGTGGCCCGGATGCGCCGCCTACCTTCATGACCAGTGTCATCCCGGCGGCCTGCAGAGCTGGGCCCAGCGGCTTCGCCAGGATCTTCTCGCGGTCCTCTTCAATCGCCGCAAAGCCGCGCGCCATGTTCAGCCCGTGGTCGCCATCGCCGATGGCTTGATCGAGCTTCGTCAGATCGTCCTTGGCCCCTTGGACGGCGGTGTTCGTCGCGTCGATCAGTGCGGAAAGCTGGTCATTTGCCATGGGTCACCCTCCCGCTCGTGGGACATCAATGCGCCTGCCGTCGTGATCGAAGAACATTGGCGCGCTTTCGACCACGCCAATGCGCACGGTTTCGCCCTCGCCGATGGTTGTTTGCGGGTCGACCAGCGCCTGGATCTGGGTGCCGTTGACCTGAAGCACGGCCACTGTCTCGGCGCCCAAACGTTCGACCAGCGTCGTGGTCCCCTCGACGCCGCTTGACGTGCCGATCGTGATGTCTTCGGGCCGGACGCCGACCTTCTCCGTTCCGGCGGGGGCCTCGATCCCGAACAGGCTGGGGTCAACCAGATTGAGCGGCGGGGAGCTGAGCCGCTGCGCGACATAGACATTGTCCGGCTGCTGATAGATGTCGCGCGGCGTGGCGATCTGTTCCAGTCTGCCATGGTTCAACACGCCGATGCGGTCGGCCATGGTCATCGCCTCCACATTGTCGTGCGTGACGTAGAGGATCGTGGCACCAAGCTCCACGGAGATGCGTTTCAGCTCCACCCGCAACTCCGCGCGCAGCTTGGCGTCCAGCGACGACAGCGGTTCGTCCATCAGATAGACCGCCGGGCGCCGCACAAGGGCGCGGCCGATGGCGACCCGCTGCATCTCGCCGCCGGACAGTTCGGTCGCCTTGTTCTTCAGCTTGGGCTCGATATGCAGCATGCCCGCGACCTCGTGCACCCGCGCATCGATCTCCTGCTTGCTCCATTTCAATAGGGGCGATTTCAGGGGAAAGGCGAGGTTCTGATAGACCGTGTAATGCGGGTAGAGAGAGTATTGCTGGAAAACGAACGAGACGTCGCGCTCGGCCGGTTGGGCCTTCGTCACATCCGTGCCGTCGATAACGATCCGCCCCTCGTCGGGCTTCTCCAGGCCTGCGACGAGGCGCAGGGTCGTCGTCTTGCCGGACCCGGTCGGCCCGAGCAGCACGACGAACTCGCCGTCCTTGATGGCCAGATCAAGGCTATTGACGGCCGTAACGTCACCAAACCGTTTGGTGACCCTATCGATTCGGATGTCAGCCATTGGCGGCCTCGGCTAGGGCCGGTGAGGTGTCCCGGGCGAGCGCCCGTTCCGTCTCTTGATCAAAGATCACCGCCCGGGCGCTGATGATGTCGAGGCCGACGGTCTCGCCGACGACGGCGCTTACCGAACCGCCGGTGCGCACCTTCAGCCGCCCGGCGTCGGTGTCTACCGTCACCACTTGCCGGGCACCCATATACTCGACGCCGAAGACCCTGCCGCGCAGCGGCCCCCTGTCGTCGATAACGATGTGCTCCGGCCGAATGCCGTAGACGAAGGCGTTGCCCGTCGGACGCTCCGCCAGCGTCGGCATCGCGACCTCGGTGCCGCCGGCGAGACGCGCTTTGCCAGGGTCGCTTTCCAAGCTGCCTTCGACATCGAGAAAGTTCATCGGCGGACTGCCGATGAAGTTGGCCACGAACAGCGTCGCGGGATTGTCATAGAGTTCCTGCGGCGGGGCGACCTGCAGCAGGTCGCCCTGGTGCATGACCGCGATCATGTCACCCATCGACATCGCCTCGACCTGGTCGTGTGTCACGTAAACAGTCGTCGCCTCGATGCGGTTGTGCAGGCCGCGCAGCTCCTGGCACATCAGATCGCGGAACTCGGTGTCCAGCGCGCCCAAGGGCTCGTCCATCAAGAACGCCTTTGGCCGCCGAATGATGGCTCGGCCCAGCGCGATGCGCTGGCGGTCACCGGCCGCAAGACCGCCGACCGGACGCTTCAACAGATGCTCGATACGCAGCAGCCTGGCCGTCTCGGTTACCCGTTCGCGCACCTCGCGGCGGGGCGTGCCCTGGGTGATCAGCGGGAACGCCAGGTTGCGATAGCAGTTCATGTGCGGGTAGAGCGCGAACATCTGAAAGACGAAGGCGATGTCGCGTTCTCGGCCCCTATGGTAGGTGACGTCTTCGTTGTCCAGAAAGACGTTGCCGGAGGTCGGAAACTCCAGCCCCGCGATCATGCGCAAGGTGGTGGTCTTGCCGCAGCCTGAGGGGCCAAGCAGGACGAAGAAGTGACCGTCCTCAATCGTCATGGTCGAATCGCGCACGGCGACGAAATCGCCAAAGGCCTTGTGCAGCTTTTCGATACGGATCTCGGCCATCGGATCAGTCCGGGAAATGACTGACGATGACGAAGCCGAAGGTGCCGATCAGCAAGGGCGTCAGGCTCCAGCTATAAAGCAACAGCGAGAAGGGCTGGGTCAGCATGACCACGCCCAGCGCGATCAGGATCATGGTCGCGATCTCCCACGGCTTGCGCCGGAAGATGCGCCGCATGAGGCTGGGCGGCTTTTCGACCACCTGTTCGGCGTAGGGATCGGTCATTTGCGCACCGCCCCGAAGGTGATGCCGCGCAACAGGTGCTTGCGCAGGAACAGGGTGAAGATCAGCACCGGCAGCAGGAACAAGGACGCGCCGGCCGAGACCGCTGCCCAATCCAGTCCGCCATCGCCGATGATATTGGGGATGAAGGGCGGTGCGGTTTCGGCCCGGTTGGTGGTCAGCAACAGGGCGAAGGCATATTCGTTCCAGGCCAGGATCAGGCAGAAGATGGTGGTGGCCGCAATGCCGGTGGCGGCTTGCGGCAGCACGACCTTGCGGAATGCCTGGAAGCGGGTATAGCCGTCGACCATGGCCGCTTCTTCATACTCGCGCGGGATCTCGTCGATGAAGCCCTTCAACAGCCAGACGGCGAGCGAGATGTTCACCGCCGTATAGAGGATGATCATGCCGGCATGAGTGTCGCTGAGGCCGAGCGCCCGGTACATCAGGAAAATCGGGATGGCGACGGCGACCGGCGGCATCATCCGGGTCGACAGGATGAAGAACAGCAGGTCGTCGGCCAGCGGGATCTTGAAGCGCGAGAAGGCGTAGGCCGCCATGGTGCCCAGCACGATGGCGATAAAGGTCGACCCAAAGCCGATGATGACCGAGTTCAGGAACCTGCCAAAGAAGGGGGACGGGCCGGCGATCACCTGATCATTCTGCCGGACGATCTCCTCCCACCAGGTTTCCGGCGGCGGCAGTTGGGCGAGATACTCCGCCGACTGCCGGCTGCGGGTGGTGAACAGGTTGACGAAGCCTTCCAGTGACGGGTCGAAGAACACCGCCGGCGGATAAGAAATGGCGGTTGCGGTGCCCTTGAACGCGGTCATGAAGATCCAGACGATCGGGATCAGCGAAATTGCCGCATAGGCGATGACCACGATGGCCGCGAACCATTTGAGCTGGGTCGAGGACTCGGTCGGGGTCAGAACCTTGGGCGCGCTCATCGTGCCTTCACCCGGTTCATCAGTTTCACGAACACGTTCATCGCGCCAAAGACGGTGACGAATAGGATGATCGCCAGCGCCGAAGACCGGCCGGTCTGCCAGCGGTCAAACGCCAGTTCCTTTAGGTCGATCGACGCCAGCCTTGTGGTGTTTCCGGGTCCGCCTGAGGTCAGCTCGAAAACCAGATCGAACATCTTGAAGTTCTCAATCGCGCGGAACATGACTGCCAGCATCAGGAACGGCAGCACCATCGGCAGGGTGATGTTCCAGAACTTGCGCCAGGTCGAGGCACGGTCGATCTCGGCCGCCTCATAGAGATAGTCGGGGACGGAGCGCAGGCCGGCCAGGCAGAGCAGCATGATGTAGGGCGTCCACATCCAGGTATCGACGATGATGATCGCCCAGGGGGCCAGCCCCACCTCGGACGTCATGGAGAAGGTGCCGAAATCCCAGATGCCGTTGATCAGATAGTTGAAGATGCCGATCTGTGGGTCGAACAGATACTTCCAGTACATGCCGACCACGGCCGGCGACAGCATCATCGGCAGCAGGATCAGCGTGGTCCACAGCGCGTGGCCCTTGAACCGCTTGTGCAGAAGAAGGGCAAGGCCAAAGCCGAGCAGCACCTGAAACAGCATCGTGAAGGTGACGAAGTGGGCCGTGCGCTGCAGGTTCTCCCAGACGCCTTCGTCGGACAGGATGCGTTCATAGTTGCGTGTGCCGACCCACTCGATCTCGCGGTTGGGCCGGTTGGCGCGGTAATTGGTGAAGGACAGATAGACCGTCCAGACCAGCGGATAGATGTTGATCGCGAGCAAGAGCAGGATCGTCGGTGTGACGAAGATCCAGGCGATCGCCCTGTCGGACAAGCCGCGCACGCGCTTGACCATGCCGCCCTTCGGGGGCTTGGTCGTGGCGGTTGGCGCTTGGCCAATCACATCTGTGCTTGTGTCGGGCACGGGTGCATTCCGGGGCGCTAGGGTAGGGGTGGGCGCAAAATGGGGCCGGCTCGGTTAGGAACCGGCCCCGTTCTCATGATCAAACGTAACGCAGACTAGAGGATGCCTTCGTCCTCGAAGATCTCCTGCCACTCCTGGATGGTTGCATCCAGTGCTTCCTGCGCCGTGCCCTCGCCGGCGACGACGTAGTTGTGGATATGCTCCTGCATGGCCAGCATCAGGTCGGCATAGGCCGGTTCCTGCCAGAAATCCTG
>JBCBSH010000068.1:0-19469 GCA_039819285.1 Pseudomonadota bacterium | reverse complement strand
CAATCTGAAGGCCGAGCTGGACCGGGCCTTGTGCGAGCTGGAAGACACCGGCGAGATCCAGCCCCTGTCGATCACCTGGTTCGGCAGCGACCTGACCATCAAATGCTACCTGCGGAACCGGTAGCGCCCCTAACCGGGACGTCGCCTATCGGGCCTTGAAGTCCGGATTGTAGATCAGGCCGATGGCATTGCCCCACGGGTCAGTCACACTGGCGACCACGATCTCGCCGCCGACATTCATCGGCACGGTGTGCGCGGCCGCGCCAAGGTCCAAAAGGCGGGCGACCTCCGCCTCGACATTGTCAACGCCCCAGTAGGTCAGCACGTTGGCGGTCTTGTCGGCCGCCCCGGTTTCATCGGGCATCAGCCCCAGCTCGTAGCCGCCGATATCGAAACCGATGTAGCCGGCGTCGTCGAAATAGGGTTCGGTCCGGAATGCCTTGGCATACCAGGCCTTCGCCTCCCTCAGATCATCGACCTTATAGATTGCCGTTCTCAAGCCGAGCATTGCATCCCTCCAACCACCATCTGACTATGAACAAAAACAGAACATTTCGGCGTGGTCAATCCATGAATCAGCCGGCTCCGGCGGTTCGACGCCTAACGGACCAAGGGCTGCAATGTCTCCGCGCAGCGAATGGCAAAGCCGGGATTCTCCCCATCGGCCACTGACCAGCAGGCCGACAGGCCGGCATGGGCGAAGGCGAAGCGCAGAACCCGGTCCGTATCCAGGTCCAGGCGCGCGGCATAGAACTCGGCCAGATGCTGCATCCGGGACGGCTGCAGCACGATCCCGCCATGCGGCCAGGGATTGCAGAAAAGATTGGCCACCTCGTAGGTGCGCTCGCCGAACACGCCCTTCGGATCGATGGCGAGCCAGCCGCGCGGCCGCCCATCGACGACACCGCCATCCACCACATTGTCATGATGCATGTCGGCATGCAGGACGGTGCGCTCGCGCTCCGTCGCCAACAGGGCCGTTGCGACCGTGGCGCAGCGGCCAAGCACGGTGGGCCCGTCCGCGTTACCGAGCAGGGCGGCGAATCGGCGGCGTAGGCTGGGTAAATCGTTGGGGGGCGCATACGATCGAGGCGCGTGCAGTTTCTTGATCGTCGCCGCCAGAATCTCGGCCGCCCCGTCATCGTCGCCACCCAACACCATGCGTGTCAGCGCGCCCTGCCTGGCGCCGCGCTCCATCAGCCAGGCGCTGGCAGAGGCGCGATAGACCCTGACCGCGCCGCCGCCATCGAAATAGTTGAGAACGGCGGCGGCGCGATGCTCGTCGCTGGTCGGCTTCATGACCTTCAGCATCGCCTTCGATCCCTGAAAGCGCACCGGGAGCAGCCAGCTTGAAGGCGTCTGGAAGGACGGGCCGTCCGCCGCAAGCGACCAGTCGCGCACCAGGGCCGCCGTGGGATCAGTCTCTGTGTCGCTGGTGCCCTCGCGCGCCATCGCAAACTCCGGATGTCTTCTTTCGCTGGACACCGTACCTGCTAGGGTGCGGTACGGGGCACATCCTAGTCCCTCAGCCCGCCACGGCAGAGACCCGATGACAAGACGGCTGTTCGTTCCGCTGAACCTGTGTGCCGGCGCCATGGCGATCGCCGGCATCATGTATGGCTTCGATGTCTCTGTCATGGCGGGCGCGATCCTGTATCTGGAGGCCGATTTCGGCCTGAGCGAGGGTTCGGAGGAGTGGGTCGTCAGTTCGATCCTGCTGGGGGCGACGTTGGGCGCGCTGCTGGGCGGCATAATCGCGGATCGGTACGGCAGGCGTGCCGCAATGATCGTCGTTGCCGCGTCGGCCGTCGCCGGCGTCGCGATCATCACTGTGTCGCCTGGCGTCGGCCTGCTGGTCGCCGGGCGGCTGGTTCAGGGCTTCGCCGTCGGGGCCATATCGGTCTGCAGCCCGCTCTACCTGGCGGAGATCGCACCGAACCAAATAAGGGGATTGCTGGTCGGCCTCTATTCGTTCGGCATTCAGGTTGGCGTCCTGCTCGGCTATGTCAGCGGGCTGGCCTTCGCGGACAGCGGCGATTGGCGTCTCATGCTCGGCTTCGGGATCCTGCCGGCCCTGGCCCTGGCGATCGCGGTGCCGTTCCTGCCGGAAACGCCCCGCTGGCTGCTGCAGCGAAACCATCGGCAAAAGGCGCGCCGCGTTCTCGCCCATCTGCGCGGAAGTGATGCCGTCGATGCCGATATCCAAGCCATGGAACAGCAAATCGCCCAGCAATCCAGCCGCTGGGCCGACCTTCTGGCGCCGGGCATCGCGATGATCATGCTGGTCGGCATCGGCCTGGCCATCTTTCGGGAAATCACCGGCTTTGCTATCGCCACCCTCTACTCGCCAACCCTGCTGGAGCAAGCGGGGCACGAGCCCGACCGGGTGGACATCCTGGCCTCGGTCGGGGTCGGGTCGATGTTCGTCGCGGCGGCGGTCGTCGCCATGCTGTTGGTCGACAGGCTGGGAAGGCGCCCGATGCTGCTGTCCGGCATGGCGATCATGACGGTCAGCATCGGGGCGCTCGGGCTCGCCTTCGCCCTGCTGCCCGTGTCGCCCTTGCTGGCCTGGATCGCGGTCGCCTGCCTTGCCGCCTGCGCCGCCGGCTTCTCGCTGGGGCCCGGTCCGGTGGTCTTCCTGTTGGTTGCCGAGATCTATCCGCGACGC
Source organism: Pseudomonadota bacterium (assembly GCA_039819285.1). Classification (GTDB taxonomy): domain Bacteria; phylum Pseudomonadota; class Alphaproteobacteria; order DSM-16000; family Inquilinaceae; genus JANQGH01. Next base: position 16,801 of record JBCBSH010000068.1, on the reverse strand, counting down.
ATCCGCGCGCGCGCCATGGGTGTCGCCATGCTGGCCCTTTGGCTCAGCTTTTGGCTCAACGCGCGGCTGTTCCTGTCATCCGTCGAGGCTTTAGGCACCGCCGGTGCGCTGTGGCTGCATGCCGGGTTCGGGGTCGCCGCCCTGGTGTTCATCTTCCTGGCCGTGCCGGAAACCAAGGGACGCGGCCTGGAAGAGATCGAGGCCGAGCACGCCGCCCGCTAGATCGGAGGGCCGGCAGGCTCCAGACAGTCTCCTGACATAATCCTGTCAGCAGCGTTGTGCGAACAAGCCGCCGCCAAGCGCACTCACCCAACGCATATGGAGACAAGAATGAGCTTTACGCCCGAGCATTTCACCGTCTGGGCCGAGATCCCCGTCAGCGATCTGAACAACGCGATCTCGTTTTACGGCAAGGTCTTCGACATGGACCTGAAGCGCGACGAGACCGGCCCCAACCCAATGGCGATGTTCCCCACGGCCGACCCGACCAAGGGCATCGCCGGCCATCTTTACGAGGGCAAGCCCTCAGCCGAAGGGTCCGGCCCGACGGTCCATTTCGCCTGCCCGGACACGCTGGAGGCCACCATGGGCCGCGTGAATGACGCCGGCGGCCGCGTGCTCTCCGACATCATCGCCATCCCGGCCGGCCGCTTTGCCTATTGCGTCGATCCCGACGGCAACTCGATCGGCCTGTTTTCCACCTAACCAGACCGGGTCCCTCGGCCGGATTGGCGCACTCAGCGCCTCGGTACCGATGCAACCATGTCCCCGGGGCAAAGGGCCCGCCAAACGGCGGGCCCAAGCCCAATGACACGGTTCGGACGGATCGAGATCGACACTATCCGACCTTCTTGGGGAAGGTGCCGTGCCCCGGGCCCGACAATGGCGCACGCCAGATGGGCCAACACATTCGAATTGGCCTGGGAGACTTTTGGGATGATTGAAGGAAGCTGCTGTTGTGGGGCTGTCAGGTTCCAGCTGGCATCGGCACCCTCGATGATGGGTACGTGCCATTGTTCCCGGTGCCGCAAGGTGGGCGCCAGCACAATTGTCTTCATCAAGAAAGAAGACCTGATTTGGGTTCAGGGAAAAGAACAGGTGGCCCTTTATCAGCCCGGCCCTCCTTACAAGTATGGCAGATGTTTCTGCAAAGTCTGCGGCAGTTCCCTTGGCGAAATCCTCTCAGAAGAGGATAGTTTCCCGATTGCCGCAAACGCGCTCGACACCGAAATCGGCCTCAGGAACCAGTTTCACGAATTCGCCTCCGAGAGACCTTCCTGGTCCGAAATCTGTGACGATGCGCCCCAGTCCGAAGGCCACCCTTCTTAGTCGAGAGGTTCCGTGCGCTTTCTTAATGGAGGCAACACGAGATTGCCGGCGGACAAGTCTTGCACCGTCCGTTGCCCAAGGCGCTGATCCGGCCGTGTCGTGTTGACTGAGGCTGCCGCCGGCCAAACGCGATCCCGAGACAAGAGAAGTGTGCCTTCGCGCTCACGCGAGACCGAGGCCGCGCTGTCGGCGCCGCAAGCTCCGTTCAGGCCGCGACCCTTACCCATCCGCTGGTCTGGCCTGAGATGGAAACCGCGCGAACGAAGATCGAGCCATCAGGGTCGCCGGCCAGGACATAAGCGTTGGCCAGGATCGGGGCGTCGACGATGGAGGTGACGGCACCGTCCCGTTCCAGTCCGATGTCGTAACGCAGGCCGATTTCATCCCGGCCGAGCCAGTTGACCAACCATTCCTCTCCGTTCACGCCGGGCACACGGGCCAGGGACGGCTTGGGCAGGTGCGGCGCCTCGTCCGATGCCGGTCTGGCCAGCAGCAGCGCCACCGACGGCAGCGGCACATCGATACTCAACGAGACACCGTCGACAAACCGCCGCGCGATGCGCTCTCGGGGTTCGGCGGCACGGCGCATGTCGGCCAACGCCACGTCCGGGGCCGTCAGTTTCGGCGCGACCGGCGGCCGTGGATGCCCGCCCGCCTCCCACACGGCGAACGGGTTGTCGTCGACATCGTCAAGCGCAAGGACGAGCACGTCCCAGGCGCCTTCGGTCTCGGGCAGCGACAATGAAACCGTTGCCGGGCCGGACAGGCGCGTTCGATCGCGGCTGTGATACAGCATCACGGCCCATGATCCGTCGGTGTGCCGGGTCGCCAGAACCCCCGGACCATCCGTATCGGGCGTCAGGCCCTTAACGGGCACGCGCGTCTCGCCGAGCTGTGCCAGCAGTTCCATAACCGTCAACGCCGGCTTCTTGACCAGCGAGAACGGCGCCGCCCGGCGTCCCCGTTCGACCTGGTCCAGATCCGTCACATGTTCCGACTGGGCCTTGGAAACGTCGCGCCCGCCGAACAGGGCAAACTGGGTCCGCTGGCCCCATTCGCCCATGAAGCCATTGTCGTTGAACAGCATGGTGAGCGGGGTGCCTGCATCGATCATCAACCGCTGATGCTGGTCGATGATCTTGGTGATCATCGCCGGCGCGTAAGCGGTTGCGCGCCAGGTATGGTGCTGCCACCAGCCGACCTGGGGGTCGCATTCATTGTTGATCAGCGGCAGGTCGGCCAGTCGCTTGTGGTGGGCGCGAAGATAGTCGACCGCCTGCATTTCCCGCCGGCAGATGCCGACACTGTCGGGTGCGATGTCCTCAAAGCTCTTGCCCACGCCCTTTTCGTGGATCGAGATGAAATCCAGGCGCGGGCGTTCGCCGGTCAGATGGTTGTGGCCCGTGTCGCAATGCGCGACGAAGGTCTTGAACATGGGCGACAAGGTGCGCGCCGTGCCCGGCCCGCCGATGCGCAGTCCCGGCAGGCCCGCGTCGAGGCCGGCGACACAGGCGTCGTAATAGTCGAGAAAGGCCTGCGTATCGGCCGGCCACCAGGGCAGGTCCGGCTCGTTCCAGCTTTCGAAGTACCAGTCCTGCAGGGTCGCGCGCCCATAACGGGCGGCGAGCCGCTGCACCAGTTCCGCCACCAGGTCGCGCCAGCGGGGCGCCCAGCCCTGACCGGCAAAATCAAAGCTGTCCGACGGGTTGCCCATGATTTCGAAGAACGGCGTGAAGCCGTTCTCGACCATGACGTCGCAGGCCTCCTCCAGCAGCGTGAAGTCGTAACCGGCGCCACGCGTGCGCACCAGGTTCAACAGGAAGTGCGGCCGCAGATACTGCACCCCGCGCCGAGGCGTGGCCGCGACCAGGGTCAGCGTGCGCTGCATCTCCGGCGTCAACAGCAGCTCGCCCGGCGAGAACCCCGTGCCGCGCCAAAAGCGGGAGAGCGTGTGCGCCCGCTCAAGATCGGGCGTGACCTTCACTTGAACGCGTCCCGCATGCCCTGAATGCCCGGGATTGTGTCCATCAGATGGGCATGCCTGGCTTCGAAGCGCTGGACCAAGCCGCGCCGCGTAAAGCCGGCCAGGATGGTGAAGATATAGCCCTCGTGACCGGGCGACGTCACGGTCGGGTGATAGCCGCGATCCAGGCAGAACGTATCGCCGTGGCGGGTTACGTAGGCGGTCGGCCCCTCGTCATCGCTGTAGCAGGTCTGGCCGCCGAACCCTGTGTCCGGGTTGAAGCGGTAATGGTAGAGTTCTTCGTGCCGCGTCTCGTCCGCGCTGTCGTCGGCGTCGTGCTTGTGCGGGGGATAGCCTGACCAGCAGCCCGGATCGGCATAGAGTTCGCTAACAAGCAGGCGATGCACGCGGCCATGCTGCCGCTGGCCCAGAATGTGGCGGATACGCCGGCGGGAATGGGTCTCGCGCGAGCCGACATCGACCTCTTCAACCTCCTCCGGCGGAATGCGGAAGGCCGACAGTTCAGGATCGGGCGGCGCGGCGGCGCCGGCCAAGGCGATCTCTGCGCCCCCCGGTGCGGAGAGGCGCAAGCGAGCACCTGGGGGGACGTAAAGCGAGTCCGCTAACCCGGCGAAGACGTGATCGCGGCCGCCGAGCCCCTCGAAGACGCGATCGCCCGCCATCACATCGGCGGTGCCGGAAAGCGGCACGACACACAGCTCGTGCCCCGGCTCCGTCACCTCGAAGGCCGCGCCGGGCGACAGGTGGACCAGCCGGAAGGTGATCAGTCGCAGGGTTTCGTCGGCCGGGCTGACAATGGGGGCGTTGGTGTTGTCGTGGGCTGTGATCAATCGAGCCATGTTATGCGGTCACCGAGTTGGAGTGCGGGGCGGAGAACTGGCCGGCATCGAACGCGTTGGCCAGCGTCAAACTGTCGGCGTGGTGGCAGGCGACCGCGTGGCCGTCCTGGCCGGTGGATGCAAGGGCCGGTTTGTCGCTGCGGCAGATATCCGTCGCGAACCGGCAGCGGGGGTGGAAGGGGCAGCCCGGCGGCGGATTCGCCGGATCGGCGACCTCCCCCGGCAGCCGGATGCGCGAGGCCCGGCCGCGCATGGCAGGGTCCGGTATCGGAACGGCGGACAGCAGCGCCTCGGTGTAGGGATGCTTCGGCGCCTCGAACAGGCGGTCGGTCGGGGCGATCTCTACCAGGTTGCCGACATACATGACCGCCACGCGGTCGCAGATATGTTGGACGACCGACAGATCGTGGCTGACGAACAGGTAGGTCAGGCCGAAATCGCGCTGCAGATCGTTCAGCAGATTGATGGTCTGGGCCTGCACGCTGACGTCAAGTGCAGAGACCGCCTCGTCGGCGATCAGCAATTTCGGTTCGGAGGCCAACGCGCGCGCGATGCCGATGCGCTGGCGCTCGCCGCCGGAGAAGGCGTGGGGGTAGCGGTGCATCGTTTCGGGCCTGAGCCCGACGCGGGTCATCAATGCAGCGACCCGTTGGCGCAACGCGTCGCCAGCGGCCATCTTGTTGACCTTCAGCACCTCGCCAATGATGTCGACGACCGGCAGGCGCGGATTCAACGAGCTTTGTGGGTCCTGGAAAACCAGCCGGATCTCACGCCGGAAGCGGGCCAGCGCCGCCTCGTCGAGCGTCGCCAGGTCGACGGGTCCGTCGGCGGCGTGATAGTGCATCTGCCCACCGGTCGGCTGATAGACGCGCAACAGCGCGCGCGTGATCGTCGACTTGCCGCAGCCGGACTCGCCAACGAGCCCCAGCGTCTCGCCCTCCAGCACATCGAAGCTGACGCCGTCGACGGCCCGTACCCGGCCCTTCACCCGGCGCAAGAGACCGGCGCGCAACGTGAAGTGCACCTTCAGGTCGCGGATCTCGACCAGCGGGCGGCTCACAACACCGCCCCTGCCTTGAAGCAGCGCGCGACGCGATCGTTGGCATAGCGGTCAAGTTCCGGCGCCGACCGGTCGCACAGGCCCTGCTCGAAGCGATCGCAGCGCGGGTGAAACAGGCAACCGCTGGGCCGTTCGAAGGGCGAGGGCACCATGCCGCTGATGGTCGGCAGCCGTTCGGGCCGGTGGCGCGTCAGGCGCGGGACCGAGCCCAACAGCGCCCTCGTGTAGGGGTGCAGCGGACGGTGGAAGATGTCGTCGACGCGCCCTTGTTCCACCACCTGGCCCAAATACATGACCACGACCTCGTCGGCGATCTCCGCCACCACGCCCAGATCATGGGTGATGAACAGGATCGAGACACCCAACGCATCGCGCAGTTCGCGAAACAGGTCGAGGATGTTGGCCTGCGTCGTCACGTCCAGCGCCGTGGTCGGTTCGTCGGCGATCAGCAGTTTCGGTTCGCAGGCAACCGCCAGGGCGATGCAGACCCGCTGGCGCATGCCGCCGGACAGCTCGAAGGCGTAGCTGTCGAGGCGATCCTTCGGTCGCGGGATGCCGACCTTGGCCAGCATTTCCGCCGCCCGCGCTCGGGCGTCGGCTTTCGTGAGGCCGAGATGCAGGCGGATCGTCTCGATCATCTGGTTGCCGATCGTGTGCACCGGCGACAGGGCCGCCATCGGCTCCTGGCTGATGAGCGCGATGTCCTTGCCGCGGATGGCACGGATCTCACGGCCTTTCGGGTCGAGCGCCAGAAGATCGACCGGCGGCGCGCCGTCCGGTTGCCACCGTATGGCGCCGTCCAGCACGCGGCCCGGATAAGGGACCATGTTCAAGATCGAGCGGCCGGTGATTGACTTACCCGAGCCGCTTTCGCCCACCACGCAGACGGTCTTGCCGGCGGGGATGGTGAACGCCACGCCGTCGACCGCCTTAACCACCCCATCGTCGGTGAAGAAATGGGTGCGCAGGTCCTCGACCTCGATGAGGGGTGCCACGGTCAGTTCCCGTAGGGGTCGGACGCGTCGCGCAACCCGTCGCCCAGAAAGTTCAAGGCCAGGACGGCGACGATCACGGCCAGCCCGGGCAGGAACAGCCAGGGGGCGTTGGCGACGGCCAGGATGCTCTGGGCTTCCTTCAAGAGCACGCCCCAGCTCACCACCGGCGGCCGCAGCCCGATGCCCAGGAACGACAGCGCCGTCTCCGCCAGGATCATCGCCGGTATCGCCAGCGTCGTGGAGGCGATCAGGTGGCTCATGAAAGACGGCACCATATGGCGCCAGATGATCCGCTGCTGGCCGCAGCCGTCGAGCCGGGCGGCGGTGACGAAATCTTCGGTCTTCAAGGCCAGGAAGCGGCCGCGAACGATGCGCGCGATGTCGGTCCAGCCGATCAGGCTCAGGATCACCGTGATCCAGAAATAGACGATCAGCGGATGGATGTTCAGCGGGATGGCGGCGGCCAGGCCCATCCAGAGCGGGATCGTCGGTATCGACTTCAAGAACTCGATGACCCGCTGGATTACCTCGTCGAGCCAGCCGCCCGCCAGGCCGGAAACACCGCCCAGCAGAATGCCCAGCGCCAGGCTGATGGCGACGCCGATCAGGCCGATCGACATGGACACACGGGTGCCGTGGACGGTGCGCGAGAACACGTCGCGGCCCAGCCGGTCGGCGCCGAACAGGTAGAAGGGCTGTCCGACCTCCGTCGGGCCGATCAGGTGGATGTCGGTCGGAAACAGGCCCCAGAATCGATAGGGCTCGCCGCGCACGAAGAAGCCGATGCCGATGACCTCGTCCTCGTTGATCTCGTAGGTGCGGGTCAGTGCGATGGGATCGACGCTGGCCTCGTAGCCATAGACGAACAGCAAATGTCGCTGGCCTTCCGCATCCTCACCCCAAAGGCGGATGCGCTGAGGCGGCGCGTAGGTATAGTCCGCGTTGTAGTACCCGGCCGTCGTCGGGGCGATGAAGTCGGAGAAGACCGCCACGAAATAGATCAGGAGGACGATGGCGCCGCTCCAAAGCGCCAGCCGGTGGCGTTTGAAGCGCAGCCAGATCAGCCGCCACTGCCCCGCGACCGCCGTCGATTTCGGGTCGGCCGGCCGGTCCGCAGGCAACTCCCGTTCCAGAACCGGCAGCTCACTCATAGCGTATCCGCGGGTCGAGCCAGGCGAGCAACAGGTCGGAGACCAGGGTGCCGATCAAGGTCAGGATGCTGAGCAGCAGGATGAAGCCGCCAGCCAGATACATGTCCTGGGCGAACAGGGCGTTCAACAGCAGCGGTCCCGAGGTCGGCAGGCTGAGCACGATAGCCGTGACCACGGCCCCGGACACCAGCGTCGGCAATATCCAGCCGAGGGTGGAAATGAAGGGGTTCAGCGCCACACGGACCGGGTACTTCAACAGCAGACGTGTCTCCGACAGCCCGCGCGCACGGGCAAGCTCGACATAGGGCTTTTTCAGCTCGTCCAGCAGGTTGGCGCGCATGATGCGGATCAGGGCGGCCGTGCCACCGGTGCCCAACACGATCACCGGCACCCAAAGATGGTTCAAGAGGTCGACCACCCGCCCCCAGGACCAGTCCGCGTTGACATATTCGGCGGAAAACAGGCCGCCGACGCTGGCCCCCAGATAGCGCGAGCTGAGATACATCAAGACCAGCGCCAGCAGGAAGTTGGGCACGGCCAGCCCGATGAAGCCGAAAAAGGTTGCGATGTAGTCGCCCCAGGAATACTGGCGCACGGCCGAATAGATGCCGATGGGGAAGGCCAGTACCCAGACGAATACCAGCGTGGCGAACGACACGATCAGGGTCAGGCCCAGCCGGTCCCAGATCAGGTCGGCGACCGGGCGGCTCCATTCGAAGGACTGACCGAAATCGCCCCGAAACACGATGCCGGTGATCCATTTCCAATACTGTACGATCATCGGCTGGTCGAAACCGTACCGGTCGCGCAGGGCGGCCAGGGTTTCGGGGTCGAGGGTTTCGTTGTTTTCCGCCATCTGGGCGGTCAGGGCGGTGATGAAATCGCCGGGCGGCAACTGGATGATGATGAACGCCACCAGCGAGATCGCCAGCGTGACGGGCACCATGAACAAGATGCGCCTTAGGATGTAGGTCAGCATGCCGGGGCTCCCGCCGGACCGTTCGAACCGCCGCTAGTAGACCAGGAGGGGGCGCCGGTTGCAGCCCCCTCCGGCGGGTCGCGGATCAGTTGACGTAGTAGAACTGCTCCGCCGCGGCCGGCCCCGGCGTCATGTAGAAGTAGGTGTTCGGCATCGCGTCCGGCACGTTGCGCAGGTCGGCGTTCACGATGCCGACACGGTCGGGCTCCATATTGGTGCCGATGACGTAGAACTGTTCCTCGGTGATCTCGAGGATCTGGCGCATGAGGTCAAGCTGGCCCTCCAGGTCTGGCGTGGCCTGGACCTGGCGATAGAGGTTCAACGCGCGCAGCACCGTCTCATCCGGCTCTTCGGCGTTCGGGTCGTTGGGGTTCTGGGCCCAGATGCCCCAAGCGCCGGCGTAGGACGACTGCCATTCGAACGGGAAGTACCATTTCGGGTCCAGCAGTCCCAACCGGTCGTAACCGCCACCGCCGATCCAGACATTGGCGTCATGGTCGTTGGCCTGACGCAGAGAGATGGACAGCGAGCGTTCCAGCGGGCGCACGAACATCTCGATGCCGACATCGGCCCAATAGCCGCGCACCAGCTCAAGCGCGTCGATCTGGAACTGGCGCGAGTTCAAGACATTGACCGCGAAGGACAGCCTTTCGCCGTCCGGGCGCAGCCGAAAGCCGTCCTGGTCGCGCTCGGGCACGACCTGGTCGAGATATTCGTTCGCCAGCGCGGGATCGTGTTCGATGTACTGGGTCGCCATCTCCTCGTCGTACAGCTCCGTGCCGGGACGGGGTGCCGCCTGATAGGGCGGGGCGACGCCGGCATAGATGATCTGGTTCAACTCATCCCGATTGATGGCGTGGCTGAGGCCGACGCGGAAATCCCGGTCGGAGAAGATCTCGCGCAGGACCGGGTCTTTGTGGGTCTGGTTCAGATTGATCATCATGGCATTCGACCAGGCCGGCTGGGCGATCCAGAGATCGTAGTTGCCCTGTTCCTGATTCTGCACGATCAGGGGGCGCGCGTCGGCGGTCTCGATATGCCGGTTCTGGAAGTCCAGCTCGCCATTGATCGCCATCAGCACGATCGACTGGCGGCTTTCCATGACGTCGAAGGTGACATAGTCGATGTAGGGCAGTTGCTGACCCTCCGGATCGACCTTGTGATAGTACGGGTTGCGCTCGGCAACGACCTGGCCGGAGCCATCGTAGGGTTCGGTCAGCACCCAGGCATCCAGCGAGGGCCGGTCCGCGTCGCGCCAGCGCGAATGGGGATACTCCACCCGGGTGGTGAAGTGCTGAACCCAGTCGGCCGAGCCGGCCTCTTGGGCCATGGCGTCGGCCTGGTCGTTATAGTCGGCGTGGAACTGTTCCAGATAGTGGCGGGGCGACGCGGCAAGGATGGCAGCACCGCGCACGGTGGCCATGTTCGATAGAAACAACGCGTTGGGCTCGGCGAAGCGAAAGGTCACCTCATGGTCGCCGTTTGCCTCGACCATGACGGGTTCGCCGCCGGACTGCAGCCAGGACGGCACTTCGGGCGTCAGCGCCTCGTTCATCAGCACGTCATTGTACCAGAACAGGATGTCGGCTGAGGTGAACGGCTCGCCATCGGACCAGCGATGACCCTCGCGCAGTTGGAACGTGAATTCCGTGGCGTCGTCATTCACTGTGAAGCTTTCGGCCACGTCGGGGATGACGTCGGTCCATTCGCGGTTCCACCGGGCCAGACGCGTATAGCCGACCGTGCGCTCGATCAGATTGTCGGATCCACCACGCAGGGCCTGGCGCCAGGTTCCGCCATAAGTGCCCACGGATTCCAGCGGCACCTCAACCAGGGGGTCGTCCGGCAACCGTTCGTCGACCGGGGGCAACGTGCCGGCGGCCACCTGTTCGGCCAGCATCGGCGCCTCGGAATAGGGTTGAGCCCACGCGCTTGCCCCCATCGCGAAGGCAAGGGCGACGCCGCACGCGGCGACCCGCAATGGCACAGACGTCCAGGATGATCTTGGATGATGGGTCATGTCGGTTCCTCCCTGATATGACCGGGCTTTGACCGGATGAGTTATCGTTAACGTAATTTGATCGTCCAATTGGGCTGGTCTGTCAACAAGATTCGTCTGGGTTATCTCACTTTCGCGGATAAACTGCTTGACGCGCCGCACGAAATCTGAGTTATCGATATCCTAGACAATGGTGAGGCCATGGCCCAGAACGAGTCACCAGTGACCTTGGAGGATGTCGCGCACTTGGCGGGCGTGTCGCGGATGACCGTGTCCAGGGTCCTGAACAATCGCGGCGGAGCATCCGACGAAACGCAAAAGCGCATCCGAGACGCGGCGGAGAAGCTGAACTATCGGCCAAACGCCATGGCCCGCAGCCTCAAATCGCGCCGCTCCTACACGATCGGCGTGATCGTTCCGGACATCAGCAACCCGTTCTTTCCGGAGATCTTTCGCGGCGCCGAGAGCGTCGCCCAAAGCCACGGCTACACCCTGATCCTCTCCAACGTCGTGGAGAGCGCCGACCGCGAGGCGGAGATCTTCGACAAGCTGGTGGCGCAGCAAGTTGACGGCATCATCTGGTGCTCTGCCCGAATGCCGTCCGACGCGCTGGCGCCGGTGCTTGCGACGGCCCAGTCCGTCGTGCTGGTGAACCGCGAGGCCACACCGGACTTGGCGCGTTCGGTCGTCGTCGACTACGCGCTCGGCGCGCGATTGGGGGTCGATCACCTGTTGGCGATCGGCGCCCGGTGCTTCGGCGTCATCGCCGGGCCGGAATGGGCCTTCGGCGCGCATGCCAGGCTGGACGGCGTTAAGGAGGCGCTTGGGTCGCACGGCATCGCGCCCAACGCCATTCTGTTCTGCGACCCGACGATCGAGGGCGGCAACACGGCGGCCGCCTCGCTATTGGCGCAGGGCGAGCGCTTTGACGCGCTGATTTGCTACAATGACCTGACGGCCGTTGGCGCCTTGATGGCCTGCCGCAATCTCGGCATCGATGTGCCGGGCGATGTCGCCTTGATCGGCTTTGACGACATCGATCTCGCCCAGCTGGTCACGCCGACCATCACCTCGCTTGGGGTGCCGCGATACGAGATCGGGCGGTCGGCGATGACCATGCTGCTGAAGATCATCAACCGCGAGCCGGCCGAGCAAAAGCTTGTGCTGCAGCCAAAGCTGCTGGTGCGCGGCTCGACCGTTCGGTCTTCGGCTTAGATCGGTCACTGAGCCTGCCATGACCGATCGCCCGAACATCCTCGTGATAATGACGGACCAGCAAAACGCCGAGGCGATGAGCTGTGCCGGCAATCTTTACCTCCATACCCCCCACCAGGACCGCCTCGCGGCCGAAGGCGTGCGCTTCACGCGCGCCTATGTCGCCTTCCCGCTGTGCGGCCCGTCCCGTGCGGCCATGGCGACCGGCCGCTGGCCGCACGAAATCGGCTGCATGAAAAACGGGTCCAGCCTGTCGCCGGAGGCCATCGCTCGGTCGACCGGCCCGCTGATGCGCGCGGCTGGCTACCGGACCGCTTGGGCTGGCAAATGGCATGTCCCGAACATCGATATGGGCGTGGATGCGGAATCGTTCGGTTTCGAAAGCGTCTGCGGTTTTTCGGACACCTATCTGGCACGGGCCTGCGAGAGGTTCCTGCGCGAGGACCATCGCGCGCCCTTCGTCCTGTTCGCCTCGTTCGACAACCCCCACAACATCTGTGAGCACGGCCGAGACCAGGTCCTGCCATGGGGCGAGGTGGAGGGGCCGGACGACCTGCCGTCCGGCTATCCGAACCTGCCGGCCAATCACGCGCGCCCGGCGTTCGAGGCGCGCATCCTGGACCATCTGCGCCAATCGATGCCGCCAATGCAGTACGGCTTTTCCGAGGAACGCTGGCGCCGCTTTCGGCACGTCTATTTTCGCCTGTGCGAGAAGGTCGACCGCGAGATCGGCCACCTACTTGATGTCCTCGACGACACCGGCCTTGCCGAAAACACCATCGTCATCATGCTGGCCGATCACGGCGAGCATAACGGCGCACACAAATTGATCCAGAAGAGCACGTCTTACGAAGAAGCCTGCCGCGTGCCCTTCGTCGTCCGCCTGCCGGAGCACCTGGACCGGCCCGCCGGCCGCAGCGAGCCCAGCTTCATCAACACCGGCCTCGACCTCTTGCCCAGCCTGCTGGACTATGCGGGCGCGGCGATACCCGAAGAACTGACCGGCCGACCCGTCGGACCGGCCGTGCGGGGTGAGGCGGTTGCGCGCGAGGCGGTCTTCCTTGAGTCGATGATGGACCGCACCGATGTCCAGTTGCGCATGGTGCGCACCGAACGGTTCAAATACACGGTCTATGACCGGGGCCAGTACCGCGAGATGCTGTTCGACATGGAAACCGACCCCGGAGAACTGATCAATCTGGCGGTTGAAGGCCGTTTCGCGGACGTGCTGGACGACCATCGACGACTTCTTTTCGACTGGTGCCAAATCACCGGCGACCTGTTCGGGACGCATTACTCGCATCGGCCCCATGCCGTCTTGCCAGGCGCGGGCTACGATCACGCCCCGCCGCGGGCTGGCGTACCGGTCAGTGACCAGGCGTGAAGGCCGCCCGGTCGATCGCTCACCGTTGAGAGGAATAGGGCCGCAATGGGCTTGGAACTGTTTGATTTGAACGGCCGTCGAGCGCTGGTCACCGGCTCGTCCCAGGGCATCGGGCTATCGCTCGCTGAGGGCCTGGCCGCCGCCGGGGCGGAAATCGTGCTGAACGGGCGGAACGGCGCGAAACTCAAGGGCGCGGCCGAGCAGATGACGGGCGCCGGTGCCAAGGTGCGGACGCTTGGCTTCGATGTCACCGACCATGACGCCGTACGTGCCGCGATCGACGGGTTCGAGGCCGAGGTCGGGCCGATCGACATTCTGGTCAACAATGCCGGCATGCAGCACCGCAGCCCGCTGGAGGAGTTTCCGGCCGACGCGTTCGAAAGCCTTCTGCAAACCAATATCGCCAGCGTCTTTCATGTCGGACAGGCCGTGGCCCGACACATGATCCGGCGCGGTCGCGGTAAGATCGTGAACATCTGTTCGGTTCAAACCGCACTGGCCCGACAGGGCATCGCGCCCTACACCGCGACGAAGGGGGCGGTGGCGAACCTGACCAAGGGCATGGCGGCCGATTGGGCCAAATACGGGTTGCAATGCAACGGCCTGGCGCCCGGATATTTCGACACGCCGTTGAACGCCGCCTTGGTGGCCGATCCGGATTTCACAAGCTGGCTGGAAAAGCGCACGCCAGCGGGCCGCTGGGGCCACGTGGAGGAGCTGGTCGGCACCTGCATCTTCCTGTCGTCGGACGCCTCGTCCTTCGTCAACGGCACCACGATCTTCGTCGATGGCGGGATCAGCGCGTGTCTCTAACCGTGAACGGTTGATCCGCTCGGAGTCGATCCCAACGGATCAGATTGCCAGCGCGATCTGGCGGCCACACTCCTTAGTCGTGGCCGTGCCGCCGAGATCGGCGGTCTTGGTCGATGCCGGACCGGCCAAGACACGTTCGATCGCGGCCTCGATGGCGCGGGCGGCGTCCGGCTCGCCCAGATGGTCCAGCATCATGGCGACCGACCAAATCGCCGCGACCGGGTTGGCGATGCCTTGCCCGGCGATGTCCGGTGCGGAGCCGTGCACGGGTTCGAACATCGACGGCGCGATGCGGTCGGGATTGATGTTGGCCGACGGCGCGATCCCGATCGAACCGGCAACCGCGGGCCCCAGATCCGACAGGATGTCGCCGAACAGGTTGGAGCCGACCACGACGTCGAACCAATCGGGATGCAGCACAAAATGGGCGGTCAGGATGTCGATGTGGAAGCTTTGCACCGCCACGTCGGGAAAGGCCTGCGCCATTGCCGCCACCCGCTCATCCCAGAACGGCATGGAATGGATGATGCCGTTCGATTTCGTGGCGGATGCCAGCCGGCCACGGCGCTTGGACGCAAGCTCGAACGCATAGCGCAGGATGCGGTCGGTGCCGCGCCGCGTGAACACCGCCTCCTGCATGACCGTCTCGTTTTCGGTTCCGGCGAAGATGCGCCCGCCGACCTCGGAATACTCGCCTTCGGTGTTCTCGCGCACGACCGCGAAATCGATCTCGCCGGGCTTGCGGCCGGCCAGCGGCGAGGTCACACCCTCGAACAGCTTCACCGGCCTGAGATTGACATACTGGTCGAACGCGCGGCGAAACGGGATCAACAGCCCCCACAGCGAGACGTGGTCCGGCACGTTTGGCCAGCCGACCGCGCCCAGGAAGATCGCGTCGAACGGCCGCATGAGATCGATGCCGTCCGCCGGCATCATCCGACCCATGGTCTCGTAGGCGGCGCACGACCAGTCGAACTCCGTCCATTCGATCGCAAAGCAATGCGCCTTGGCCGCGGCCTCCGCCGCACGCATGCCTTCCGGCACGACCTCCTTGCCGATGCCGTCGCCTGGTATCACCGCGATGCGATAAGGTTTTGTCATCCCGTCCCGCCTCTTTCCTTTGCCATCGTTCAGCGGCCGAGATCCCCAACCAGTTTTCTGAACTCCGCATAGAGCGTGCCGCGCTCTTCGAAGCCGATGCCGGGGGCGTCGGGCAGGCCGACATAGGAATCCTCGACAAGGGTTGCGTCGGCAAATCCGCAGAACGGCTCGAACACTTCAGGATAGGACTCATTGCCGCCCAGGCCCAGGCCGGCGGCGATGTTCAGCGACATTTGGTGGCCGCCATGGGGCACAACGGTGCGCGGCACCGCGGACAGCAAGGCCTTGGTGTAGGGGTGTTCGGGATGGTCGCAGACCTGGGTGGCGGCGCCCATCTCAACGATGCGGCCGCGATGCATGACGGCCACCCGATCGCAGAAATAGCGCACAACGCTGATGTCGTGGCTGACGAAGATGAACGACAGGAACATCTGTGACAGCAGGTCCAGCACAGGTCCAGCACCAGGTCCAGCACCATGGCACGGATGGAAACATCCAGGGCAGACGTGGCCTCGTCCGCGATGATCACCCTGGGTTCGGGCGCAGCGGGCTGGGCATCGCCCTGACCGATCCGTTCATCCTGGATGGTAGCACGGCGTCCGATATTGTTGCCCGCCCATTTGAGCCGTCCCGCCTGCTGCGGCCGCGGGCTGTTCACATCAAGGATCGGCAGCTGTCGGCGGCCGAACAACACCTGATCGCCAGCCTGCGTGACGTGGCCCAGGCGTGGTTGGGCCGAAACGCGCATAGGTGGCAAAGGGGGCGGTCGCGAGGTGGCTGAAACGCCGAGATGACGCCGGCCTTTCGTCGCCCCAGCCCCGGTTTTCACTCTTGCTAAAATACGCTTGCGGCGCCGGCTGATCCGTGATGAGATTTTAGTGACGGTGAAAAACCACGGCTGGCGGGGCATGGCGACGGATCTGGGCACCGGCGCGTCGCTGGGGCACAAGCTGCGGCAACGGCGCAAGAAGATCGGCAAGACCCTGCAGTCTGTCGCCGACGAGGCCGGGCTGTCTGTAGGCTTTATCTCGCAAGTGGAGCGGGACCTGTCCTCGCCGTCGCTGTCGTCCTTAATCAACATCGCGGGCGCGCTGGATACGGGCGTTGAGACCTTCATGCGCTCGCCGGTCAAGCCCGGCCCGGTCAGCCGCCACAATCAGCGGCCGGCCTACACCACCGGATCGACCGCGCCGACCTATGAACGGTTGAGCGATGCGTTCGACGGCAGCCTTTTGAACTCCGTCCTGATGCGCCTGCCGCCCGGCTATTCGGCGGAGGAGATTGTCCATGACGGCGAGGAGATGATGTTCGTTGTCTCCGGCCGTATCCTGTGCACTGTCGATGGCGACACGCGCCTGTTGGAAGAGGGGGATTCGGTCCATTTCCCCTCGCATTTGCCGCACCGGACGGAGAATCCGGACGAGACCGCCGCAACCGTGCTGTGGGTCGGCACCTTGCGGATCTTCGACAATGACGTGCTGGTCAGCCCCCGCGTGGGCAGCGTCCATGCCGAACAGTTCGACCCGGCCCATCATTCACCAAGACAGGGAAGCGGCCGCCCCGATCAAACCATTGCCGGCGGCCACACGAACAAGGGAGAAGGAAGATGAGGACTTTGAAGCATACCGTTTCCGCCGCAGCATTGGCCGCCGCTATCGCGACCGTTCCGCTGGCGGCCGACGCACAATCCGTCCTGCGCCTCGACGAGGTGGCGGTCGGCGAACTGGACCCGGCAAAGGCGACGGACTTCGCCGACACGATGTTGATGTTCAACGCCTACGACACGCTGTTGCTGCCGGCCCAGGGCACGGGCGGCCTGGTGCCGCATCTGGCCAGCGACTATTCGGTCGATGGCAATGACTTCACCTTTACGCTACGCGATGACGTCAGTTTCGAAAGTGGCAACCCGCTGACGGCCGATGACGTGGTCTACAGCTATGACCGGCTGATCG
>JBCBSH010000067.1:0-19471 GCA_039819285.1 Pseudomonadota bacterium | reverse complement strand
CGAGTCGTTCAGCACATAGCGGAACACCACCGCCGCCACGACGATGCCGGCCAGCGCGAGCAGCAGCGCCACCGCCACCAGCTCGAGCGCCTTGCCGAAAATATAGGCGAGCCACCCCATCGCAGCATGCGTGGCCGGCCCGGATGAGATCAGCCGCCGCAGCTCAGCTTCACGCCCGTCTCGCCGATGAAATCGACGCCGGCGGCCTCGAGGGCGGCGCGGATGGTGCTGACCGAACCCACTACAACACGCCGCCGTACACAGCGCTGCACTTCTGCGAGTATGTGGGGGTGGGAGAATGACTGAAGAGAGAACCAGGCGAGCAATCCTTAACCCGAATTGGCAGCCCTTGCCTGTGCCATCGCGCGGCTTTGGCAGTGGTCAGGTTTATGAGTTCAACTTTAACCCGAGGGACATGTTCTGACCGTTCTAGAGCGGCGTTCGATCAAGCTGCACCGGCTGGGACCAATTCAATGAGGTCCAAGACGGATTCAGAGTAAAGGGACGGCCAATTGAGCCCGTCCGGGTCCCGCAAAGTTATCCACCACCTCCGCGGAACCCATGCGGCAAAGCTTACTGCGCGGGGTGCGCCAGTTCGCGATCCGTGACCCGGCCAAAGCCATCGATGACGACCTGGTCGGTGTGCACCTCGACGATGGCGTAAGCGGTCTCGGCAGCCGTCTCCACCATGCCCTCGACCGTGACGTAGTGGACACCGTCGGCAACGCCGTAATGACCCCCGTGGTTGTGGCCGTTCAGGTAGGCCATGACGTTGTCGTACCCGCCGAGCAGGGCCACCACGTCCTCATAGTTCCACAGGTTGTGGATGTCCTCCGGCGCCAGCGGGTAGTGTCCGAGGACCACGACCTGTTCGCCGGCAGCCTGCGCGGCGTCCAGCCGGTCTTCCAGCCATGCCAGCTGTTCGTCGGACAGTCCGCCGTTCCAGGTCTGGGCATTGACCTGATCGGCTGCGACCATCGCGTCATACATCGCAACGGACGCCTCATGCCGCGGCGTGCCTTCCGGGTTGGCAAAGAGGCTCAGATCGTTGCCGTCGATGACGATGAAACGGACGCCGTTCACGGCGAAATCGTAATATCGCTCGTCCATGCCCAGGAAGCTGGGCACCGTCGTCACATAGTCGGACGCGACGTCATACTCGTGGTTGCCCAGCACGAACAAGTTGTCGGTCTCCACCCGCTCGTAGATCGGCAGGATGTGGGTGTAGGCGTCCACATGCCGGTCGATGATGTCACCGAGCGTCACGACGAAGGCCAGGTCTTCCTGGTTGAAGGCATCCACCGCCTCCGACAACTTCCACAGGCTGTTGGCGTAGTATCGGCTGCCGCGTGGCGGCGCTGGCGCATATTGCGGATCGGCGATCACGCCGAACCGGACGAGCGGACTGTCCTGCGCGCTGGCCGGAAGCGAAGCGGCAACGGCGGACAGAGCAAACGCACCCACCGACGTAAGCAAAGCGATCTCACGCATGGCATTACCTCCTGTCAAACTTGGATGGACTGTGAGTTTGACCGGGGCGCGTGATGCCAGAATGACTGGGTGGTTAAGCTTTCGTGATGGGACAGCGCCAGGATTGTTGCGGCACCGATCCCTGTTCCTATACGTCGCGAAAAAAGGGGGGGGCAGGTCAATGCATTCTCGCGGTCCAGCCTCAGTATCTTATTGCCAATTTTCGCGAGCCTTGCTCATCGCCCGAAGTCAAACAGTCTCACTACGTCAAGAGACTGGGTTGGGGGTCGCCTGCCCCTGAGAATCTCCTCCGGAAGGAGCTAGAGTCCGACCCGACGGAAGGGACAGACGATGAAGCGAACGAGATACTCAGACGAGCAGATCATCGGCATTTTGCGGAAGCTCGTCGTCGTACTTTGGAGCCCACCAATAGCCTGAGGCAGTCTCGATCGGGTCGGCAGACCCGTCACGCCGCCGAAATCCGGCGTGGCGACTGATATGTGATTGCTACGACGACAACGACGTTCCAACGGCGGCCGCGATGTCGGCTAACCCCTTGAAATCTCTGGTAGGCGCAGAGGGGCTCGAACCCACGACCCGCTGATTAAGAGTCAGCTGCTCTACCAACTGAGCTATGCGCCCTGACCAGAGAGGGGCGGCTTATAGCAAAGCGCCAGGGGGGCCGCAAGTCCGGCCCCTTCCGAGACCAACCCTGCCCTTACATATCTCCGTCAAGCGTGTGGCGGGAGATGCGCTGGTCGCGGTGGATCGAGACCGACAGGATCAGACCCATCGAAACCATGACTGTCAGCATCGCGGTGCCGCCGTAGGAGATCAGCGGCAAGGGCACCCCGACGACCGGGATGCGCCCGGTGACCATGGCGATGTTGATGAAGACATAGAGAAAGAGGTTGGTCGCCAGGCCGATCGCCAGCAGGCGGCCAAACTGGCTGTAGCTGCGCAGGCCGATGATGATGCCAGCCGCGATCAAGAGGCCGAACAGGCCGATCAGGGTCAGGCCGCCGATCAAGCCAAACTCCTCCGCCAGCATGGTGAAGATGAAATCGGTCTGGCGTTCGGGCAGGAAGTTCAGATGGCTCTGCGTGCCCTGCCCGAAGCCGCGGCCGAACAGGCCGCCCGAGCCGAGCGCGATGGTCGACTGGGTGATGTGATAGCCGGCGCCGAGCGGGTCGCGCGACGGGTCCAGAAAGGTCAGGATCCGTTCGCGCTGATAGCCATGCAGGAACTGCCAGGCGACCGGAATCGCCGCCAGGCCGCCGGCAATCACGATGGCGAATTTCCACAAGCGCACGCCTGCGACGAAGAAGATGGCGCCGGCAACCATCATCAGCATCAGGGCCGTGCCCAAATCCGGCTGTTGCAAGACCAGCGCGGTCGGCGCGAGAACCAGGGCCAATGGCAGGATCAGCCGCGTCAGGCGGCCGACCTCCTCCAAGCTGGTGCCATGGAAATAGCGGGCGAGCGCCAGCACCGTGGCCACCTTCATCAGCTCCGACGGCTGCAACTGCATGAAGCCCAGATTGATCCAACGCTGCGCCCCCATGCCGACCTGGCCCATGATTTCGACCGCGATCAGCAGGGCCAGTGACGCAAAGTAGATGACATAAGCAAGCCGCATCCAAACGCGGATGCTGATCAGCGCGATCACCAGCATGACGACAAAGCCGCCGGCAAACCGGACAAGCTGGCGGCGGGCCCACGGGTCCCACCCGCCATCCCCGGCCGAATAGAGCATGGCGCATCCGATCGCGCCCAGAAGGCAGACCAGCAAGGCCACCAACCAATTGAGCCGCAACAGCTTGTCGGCCAGCGACAGCTTCGGCTCATTCGACAGCGTACCGCCGACGCCGGCGCTTTCGAAGGTCAGGCTCATCCGTCCTGGCCCTCCAGGCCGTCCGCGAGATCGCTGGCCTGGATCAATGGCCGCGCCGGTGCACGCCTTTGGGTTTCGCGCAAGATATCGCTGGCGATGGGCGCGGCCACGGCACTGCCGCCGCCACCATGTTCGACGACGACCGAACAGGCATAGCGCGGCGAGGCGATCGGCGCATAGCCGACGAACAGGGCGTGGTCGCGCCGGGCCCAGGGCAGATCCTGGTTGCGGGTGATGCCGGCCGCGCGCTCCGCCGCCGTGATGCGCCGGACCTGGCTGGTTCCGGTCTTGCCGGCCATTTCGAAGCCCGGCTCGTCGATCTGGGACCGGCGCGCCGTGCCGGTTCGGCCCGAGGTCACGGAGATCATGGCCTCACGCACCACCGCCATGTTCTCCTCCGCAAAGCCCAGCGGTTCCGCCGGCGGGTCGACCAGTGGTGCGTCAGGCCCACCGACCCGAAGCGTGAGATGGGGCGTAACCTCGCGGCCGCCGTTGGCTAAGCGTGCGGTCATCACGGCCAACTGCAGCGGCGTGGCCAGCACATAGCCCTGGCCGATACCGGCGATGAGTGTCTCGCCCTGAAGCCAGCTCTCGCCCCGTGTCGCCTCCTTCCAGGCCCGGGTCGGCACCAGGCCCGCGCGCTGACCCGGCATGTCGAGCGGCAAATTGATGCCCAGCCCCAGACGGTTGGCGAAGTGAGAAATACGGTCCATGCCGACACGCCGCGCGAGCTCGTAAAAATAGACGTCGCAGGACTGGGCGATGGCCTCGATCATCCCCAGGCTGCCGTGCCCGCCACGCCGCCAGCAGTGAAAACGGTGATTGCCGAAATCCAAATGGCCCGGGCAGAAGATCCGCTCGTTCGGATCGATCACGCCGTCTTCCAGACCGGCCAGTGCCACCACCATCTTGAACGTGGAGCCGGGCGCGTATTGACCGGCGATGGCCTTGTTGACGAGCGGCGTGTGCGGGTCATTCAGCAAGCGCTGCCAATTGGCATGGTCGATGCCGTTGGTGAACAGATTGCCGTCATAGCCGGGGTGAGAGGCGAGCGCGAGGATCTCGCCGGTCTCGGTGTCGATGACGGTCGCCGCGGCGCTGATTTCGGTGCTGAGCCGTTCCTGGACGTAGCGCTGCAAGTCAAGATCGAGGGTGAGTTGCACGTCCTCGCCGGGCTGGCCCTCATCGCGCGACAGTTCGCGGATGATGCGGCCGATGGCGTTGACCTCGACCTGGCGGGCGCCGGCCTCACCGCGCAGGGTCAGATCGTGCTCGCGTTCGACACCCGACTTGCCGATGCGGAAGCCGGGCAAGGCCAGCACGGGGTCGCCGGTCAATTCCTCTTCCGACACGGCACCGACATAGCCCACGACATGGGTCGTAAGCCGTGCGTGCGGGTAGCGACGGAGTTCGCCCACATCGATGCTGAGACCCGGCAGGTCCGGCGCGTTGACCTCGATTTCGGCCACTTGCCGGTATGACAAGTTCTCGCGCACGGTCACCGGCACGAACGAGCGGCGGCTGGAAACGTCGCGCAAGACGCGCTCGAAATCGTCATCCTCCAGCGGCAACACGGCCGACAGCCGATCCAGCACCGCCTCGACGTCGCCGGCCTGCTCGGCGACCATCAGCAGCCTGAAATCCTGATCGTTGACCGCCAGGTCCTGGCCGAACCGGTCGACAATGCGGCCGCGCGACGGCGCGATCAGCTGGACGTTGATGCGGTTGTCATCCGCCAGGCGCGCATAGCGCTCCGCCTGGTTGACTTGCAGGTCGTAGAGCCGGGCCCCCAACACGCCGAACAGGCCCACCTGCAGGCCCCCCAGCACCAGGGTCCGGCGGGTCAGGCTGCGTTGGCGGTCGGTATCGCGATCCATGCGCTGGCCCCTCAGGCCCGCCAGCTACGCGGCTGGAACAGCATCAGCCGATGGATCTGGATCATCAGGCCGCCGACCAGCGGGAACAAGGCCGTGGTCAGCAAGGCCCGGAAGGCCAACGGCTCGACGGGCATCAGCCGGGCGTAGAAGACCGAGAACACCAGCCATTCCAACCCGACCCCCAACGCGGCAATCAGCAACATGCCCCACCACAGTACGAAGAAGCCTTTTCCCGCAAGGAACCGCCGTTGCGAGAAGGCGGCCCAATAGCACAAGAGATAGACCAGCGAATGCACGCCCAGCGGGGCGCCCGCAAGCGCGTCATGGACAAGGCCGATCGCGAAGGCGAGGCTGAACGTCATCAGATCAGGCCGATGGACCGCCCAATAGTAGATCGGGATCAGCGCCAGAAGCGGTGAGATCGGCCCAAACACCGGCAAATGCAGCGGCACAACGCCCAGCAGCGCGAAGACGAGCGCCGACAGGCCCGGCACGGCACTGCGCAGGGCGCGATCGATCCGCTGCAGCAGCGACGGGTTCACGGCGCTGCCGCCGGCGTGCCGCCAAAACTGATGAACCGGGTCAGCGCCTCGATAACGGCCGGGTCCGGCGCTTGCTCGACACCGACCGCCCCCATGGCCTCGAACGACAGGCCGCCAAGGCCGCGCTGCATGCTGGCCGTCTCGTCGACCGGCTCAAAGCCGACGACCCGGACGAACTCCAACCGATCCAGCTGCTCAAAGGGCTGGATCCGGATCAAACCATTGTCGAGGCCAACCACGGTGCCGACCGGCAGGCCCGGCGGAAACATGCCACCATGTCCCGAGGTGACGACCCGATCGCCGACGGCGATGGAGGCCTCTTCGCCCAGATAGGTCAGGTGCGGGCGGTCCGTGTTGTCGCCGACCAGCATCGCCCGGTCACGCGACCGTTCCAGCAAGACCGGGATGCGGGCGTTGAAGTCGGTGATCAGCAGGACGCGGGCCGTACGCTCACCCGCCTGTACGACACGGCCCGCCAAACCATTGCCGCCAAGGACCGCCTGTCCGCTCTCGATACCGTCTGCCGTGCCGACGTTCAAGGCCAGGCTGCGCACGAACGCGCCGGCACCGTCGGCGATGACGCGGGCAGTCAGGAACCGATGGCGGTAGTCCGGCCGATAGTTCGTCAGGGCCCGCAGGCTGAGATTCTCCGCCTCGAGCCGGAAGGCGATTTCCTGATACTGCAGAAGCGCGCGGTTTTCAGCCTCAAGGCGGGCGTTTTCCGCGCGCAGGTCTGACAACTGACGAACATCCTCAACAACGGTGGCAACCGTTGCAGCGGGCCGTGAGACGGCGTTTAGAACCGGCGACACCGCGTCCGTCACCCGGGCCCGAACATCCTCGACCACCAGCGTGTCGATTTTGGTCAACATCATGAGGCCGACGGCGGCCAAGAGAAGAAGCGCAAAGGAGAAGCGATGCGCCCACGATTTGAGCGCTATCAATCGAACCGTGGATCTTGTCCGCGCCTTCACCCGTTGTCCTGCCTGCGCCCAGGGTCACCATCACAGCCGGTTTGCGCCCCGAATCCAGACTGTGGCCGCCGACCTCCGACAAGCTACCACACGCTGTGGTTTAGTACATGTTTATCAGGACGTTTCGCAGCGTTTTCATCTCTTCCAGCGCCCGGCCAGTGCCCAAGGCGACACAGGACAGCGGGTCGTCGGCGATCGACACCGGCAGGCCCGTGGCGTGGCGCAGCACGTAATCGAGATTGCCCAGCAACGCGCCGCCGCCTGTCATCACGATGCCCTTGTCGACGATGTCGGCGGCCAGCTCCGGCGCGGTGTGCTCCAAGGCCACCTTCACCGATTCCACGATCGCGCCGCAGGGCTCCGCCAGGCTCTCGGCGATCTGGGCCTCGGTGATGATCAGTTCCTTCGGCACGCCGTTCATCAGGTCGCGGCCCTTGATTTCCAGGACCCTACCCTCGCCATCCTCCGGCGGGTAGGCGGAGCCGACCTCTTTCTTGATGCGTTCGGCCGAGCTTTCGCCGACCAGCAAGTTAAAGTTGCGACGAATATAGCCGATGATGGCTTCGTCCATCTTGTCGCCGCCGACCCGGATGGAGCGGGAATAGACGATGCCGCCAAGCGACAGCACCGCAACCTCTGTGGTGCCGCCGCCGATATCGACGACCATGGAGCCTGTCGGCTCCGTGACCGGCAGTTGCGCCCCGATCGCGGCCGCCATCGGCTCCTCGATCAGAAAGACGCGGCGGGCGCCGGCGCTCTCGGCCGATTCCTGGATCGCGCGGCGTTCGACCGCCGTGGAGCCTGAGGGCACGCAGATGATCACTTGCGGGCTGGCGAAGGACCGGCGGTTGTGCACCTTGCGGATGAAATGCTTGATCATCTCTTCCGCGACGTCGAAATCGGCGATGACGCCGTCGCGCAGCGGGCGAATGGCCTGGATGTTGCCGGGCGTGCGGCCCAGCATCTGCTTGGCCTCGTCGCCGACCGCCAAGACCTGCCGCTTGCCGCGCAGACTGGCGATGGCGACCACCGAGGGCTCGTTCAGCACGATCCCACGGCCCTTCACATAGACCAGCGTGTTCGCGGTGCCGAGATCGATGGCCATGTCGGCCGACAGAAAACCAAACAGGTTAGAGAACATGTCGTGCTGCCGCCTGGGAACGGGAAAAGGCGGTTTGAAAATCCGTGATTTGTGCGGGGCCGCCGAAGGGCGATGAATAGAGCAATGCCTACCCCACCTCAAGGCCGTAATGGGCAGCATGCCGGGCGCGGAGGGTGACGATGTTGCGGGTGCCCAGCTTGCCGGCGTCGGCAGGCATCCTGCTTTCTACGACCGTATTGCGCTCGCCTCTCCCAACGCCTCCATGAGCCCGGCCTGACGGCCCCAAGATGCACGCCAGACTCAAATTAATTGCTGTTTTACATTAATTAATCATTGCCATTGGAGATATGCTGAGCTATCTCACCCTGACTGAACGCAGCGCTTCCACCCCCGGGCCGATACAAAACCTTGATCTGAGAGCGACATGACATCCATTCCCACAGCAACCATTGCGCTCCTTCTCGTCTTTCAGCCCGCCTATGCCGGCTCTGCTGGGGTGCCAGTCGCCGATGACGGTGTGCGGTCCAGCGACCATCGATTGGCCAAGGCCCGCGCGACCGCGTCCAAACTTCGCACCGCATCCGACGATGGCATCTCTGGCACCAGCATTCGTGCCGATGGCAGCACGATCCACTGGCACCTCGACAATGTGTCCGGCGAGCGGCCGGAGGCCCTGGTGCTTGTTTCCCAGGGTTCCGGCTGTGCTTCGACGTTGACCAACCCGAACATCGAACTGCTGGCATCGACGTTTGCCGACCTGGCGGTACTGACGATCGAGAAATACGGCGTTGAGCCATGGGATGCGCCGGCCGACCCCATCGAGGACTGTTCGGCGGCGTACTATGCCAACAATACGATCTCCCAGCGGGTCGACGACGCCGAACAGGTCTTGGCGGAACTGCACGCTGAAGGGATCTGGAACGGAGACCTGGCCCTGTTTGGCGGGTCGTCGGGCGGGCCCGTGGTCGCCATGCTGGGCGCAAGGCTTCCCGAGACCGACGCCATCGTCGTGTTTTCAGCCGGGGCCGGCATGACGCTTGCCGAAACCATTCCCGAAGTCGTACCCCCGCCTGTCGCGGCCACGATCCAGCAGCAGTTTGATCGGATAAGGCTGGAGCCCGACAGCCTTGAGGTCATGAGCGGAAACTCGTTCCGCTGGTGGGCGGACATCATGGATCACCGGCCCGTCGACGATCTGCTGGCCGCATCAGCGCCGGTTTTGCTCGTGCATGGCACATTGGATGAATCGTCCCCCATCACCTCGGCCCGCGCAACGCGTGATGCGTTCACCGCAGCCGGCGACGACCGCCTGACCTATTGGGAGCTGCAAGGGCTCGATCACCAGATGGTCGACACGTCCGGCACCTCTCAGATGGGCCGTGTGCTCGACTCGGTCGCCGACTGGATGTCGGGACAGCTTCTACAATGATCGCGTGGCTCGCGGATTTCGCTCAAGCGCCGATCCACCGTCGCCACAGGGCCGCCTTGCCCCACATACCAACCATGGTCGCAAAACAAGAGGTCACCATGTCCGCTCTCGCCCGCGTTGCCCGACTGGCCGGCATTCTGAGGATCGCTTGCACCATCGGGATGGTCGCCCTGCCCGCCCTGGTCCTGATCGAATTTTGGACGAGCGACGTTACCGGCTTCCTGGGCGTGCGCGCGGGCATCACCACGATCGACGCGATACCGTTGCCGGCGCGGATACTGGCGCTGGTGGTCGCCATGATCCCTATCGGGCTGGGCGTGTACGGTCTTTACTGGCTGCAACGGTTGTTCGCCCTGTATCGCGCTGGCAAGGTCTTCGCGGTTGCAAACAGCCGATGTCTGAAGATGTTTGCCTGGACCCAGATCATCTCCGGCCTGCTGCAGCCCGTCATTGGCGCCGCGCTCAGTGTCATCATCAGTTGGCACAACCCGCCCGGGCAACGCATGCTGGCGATCACGCTCGATTCGAACATGCTCGGTACTCTCCTGTTTGGACTGCTGATCCTGGTCATTGCCTGGGTGATGGGCGAGGCCAGCCGCGTCGCCGACGAAAACGCCCAGTTCGTCTAGGGCCGCGCATCATGGCCATCATCGTGACCCTGGATGTCATGCTGGCCCGCCGCAAGATGCGGTCCAAGGAGCTGGCCGCGCGGATCGGCATCACCGAACAGAACCTGTCGCTCTTGAAGTCCGGCAAGGTCAAGGGTGTGCGGTTCCAGACGCTGGAGCAGATCTGCCAGGCGTTGGATTGCCAGCCCGGCGACCTTTTGGCCTTCGAGCCCGAGGAAGCGGAGAATGGCTAGAGTCTTGGTGATAGCGGCGCTGCTGACCGCAGCGGCATGCAGCCGGTCCGGGATCGAGGATTTCACGGTCGATCTGGCCGGCAACATGCTGTCGAGCTATTGCGAGGACATCAGTCGCTGCAACCGCGTGTGTCCGGACGGAACGCCGACCGACGACAGCAGGCCTATTTGCCCCACACCAGCTTGGATCGACCCTTAGTCAGTTGAGCTCGCGGTCCTTGGTCTCCGGCGTGAAGATGAGTGCAATGAGGCCGACAACCGACAGGGCCATGAGATAGAAGGCCGGACTGTAGTCATTGCCCGTTTCGGTCACCAGAAAGGTCGCGATCAAGGGGGCCGTGCCGCCGAAGATCGCGACCGGCAGATTGTACGAAAAGGCTGTAGCGCTGTAGCGCACCTCGCGCGGGTAGAGTTCGGTCATCAGCGCCGGCAGGGGACCCAAGCTCGCCCCGACCAGCACGGCGAAGATCAGATCGCCGACGATCTCCCAGACCAGATTGCCGCTGTGGAGCATGACGAACAGCGGGTAGGAAAGAACCAGAAACAGCACCGCCGAGGCGATCATGACCGGCTTTCTGCCAATCCGGTCGGTCAGCCAGCCGAACCCCGGCATGACGATGACCACCAGAACCATCGCGACTGTATTCATGTCCAGCGCCACGCCGCGATCCGTGCCCACGACCTCGGTCAGATAGGTCGTGAGATAGACAAACACGATGTAAAAGCCGGCACTGATCAGTGCCGTAATGCCGAACGCGCGCAGCACCGTTGGGAAATGGTCGCGAACAACGATCAGAATTGGCAGCCGGGGCGGCTCATAGGTACCGCCAACGGCCTTGCCGACATCCGACATGTGTCGGCGCAGCATAAAGCCAACGAAGCCAAGCAACAGGCCGGCGAGAAACGGCAGGCGCCAGGCCCACTCGTTAAGCGCCTCCTCCGTCACCAAAGCTTGCAGAAGGGCCGCGACCGCAGAGGCGATCAGAATCCCAACCGTACCGCTGGTTGAGCAGACGCTGGCGGCCATGCCGCGCCGGCGCCGAGGCGACCGTTCGGCAATGAAGACCACGGAACCCATATACTCGCCGCCAACCGAAAGCCCTTGCAGCAATCGCAGGACTGTCAGGATGATCGGCGCGGCGATGCCGATCGTCTCGAAGCTGGGCAAGACCGCAATCAGGCTGGTCGGTATGGCCATCAGGGCGATGGAGAGCATGAGGGCAACCCGCCTGCCCGCCCGATCGCCGACATGGCCGATCAGAACGCCGCCCAGCGGGCGCATGAAGTAGCCGGCTGCCAGAACCCCAAACGTCGCCAGAATGGCATTAACCGGATCGACCGTCGGAAAGAACTGGCGCGCGATGATCGGCGCGAAGAAGGCGTAGATCGCGAAATCGTACCATTCCAGCGCGTTTCCGACCGCGCCTGCCGCCAGCATTCGGACACTCAAGGGTTGTCGCATCGCGAACTCCATGCCGGCCGGCTGCGGGCAGAATGATGGTCCGGGACGTCCAGACACGGCTACGGACAAGCCGTTGCGGGCAGGACAAAAGGGCCGAGGGTCTTGCGACCCCCGGCCCCATTAACCAGCCATCAAGGCGAAACTCAAGCGGTGAGCTGGGTGTCGACCTCTGGGGGCGCTGATTTCTGGCGCTTGACCATCAGCTTGTTCAGGGCGTGGATGTAGGCCCGCGCCGACGCAACCAGCGTGTCGTGATCCGCGCCCAGCCCGTTCACGCTCTTGCCATCCTCCTCAAGCCGCACCGTCACCTCGGCCTGGGCATCGGTCCCGCCGGTCACCGCGTGCACCTGATAAAGCTGCAGGTTGGCCTGATGAGGCACCAATTCGGTAATCGCGTTGAAAATCGCGTCGACGGGGCCGGACCCGCCGGTTTGCGACCATTTGGTCTCGCCGTCGATCTCCAGGACGATCTGCGCCGACTGCTTGCCGATCGACCCGGCCATGACGCCCAGCGAGACAAACTTGATGCGCTCGTTCGCGGTCGCCAACTGGTCGTCGACAAGGGCGATGATGTCCTCGTCAAAGATATCCTTCTTGTGGTCAGCCAGGGCCTTGAACCGCTGGAAGGCATCCTGGAACGCGTTGTCGCCGATGTCATCGAAGCCCAGCTCGACGAGCTTGCTGCGGAAGGCGTTGCGCCCGGAATGCTTGCCCATGACCAAGGTCGATCGTACCAGCCCGACCGATTCCGGCGTCATGATCTCGTAAGTACCGGCATGTTTCAGCATGCCGTCCTGATGGA
Source organism: Pseudomonadota bacterium (assembly GCA_039819285.1). Lineage (GTDB taxonomy): Bacteria > Pseudomonadota > Alphaproteobacteria > DSM-16000 > Inquilinaceae > JANQGH01. Next base: position 7,057 of record JBCBSH010000067.1, on the reverse strand, counting down.
TCCCGGCCTCATGGGCAAAGGCGTTGGCACCGACGATGGCCTTGTTCGGCTGCACCTGAAAGCCGATCGTGCTGGCCAGCAGGCGCGAGGCCCGCATGATCAGGTCGGTCTGGATCTTGTGCATGTAGGGGTAGGCGTCGGGCCGCGTGCGCACGGCCATGACCACCTCTTCCAGCGAGGCGTTACCGGCCCGCTCGCCGATGCCGTTGATCGTGCATTCGATCTGACGAACGCCCGCGTTGACGGCGGCCAGCGCATTGGCGACCGCCAGGCCGAGATCGTTGTGCGTATGGGCCGACAGGATGACATCCTCCGCCCCAGGCACCCGTTCACGGACCATGCGGAAGATACCGGCATAGTCCTCCGGCGTGGCATAGCCGACCGTGTCGGGGATGTTGATCGTCGTGGCGCCAGCGCGGATCGCCAGTTCCACGGCGCGGCAGAGAAAGTCCGGCTCGGTCCGGCTGCCGTCTTCGGGGCTCCATTCGACATCGTCGGTGTAGTTGCGCGCCCGGCTGACACTGTCGGTGATCGCGTCCAGCACCTCCGTCGGCTCCATCTGCAGCTTGTGCTTCATGTGCAGCGGGCTGGTCGAGATGAAGGTGTGGATGCGCGGCCGTTCGGCGTCACGCAACGCCTCCGCCGCGCGGTCGATATCCCGTTGTGCCGCCCGGGCCAAGCCGGCCACCACGGAGATCTTCACCGTACGCGCGATGTGCTGAACCGCCTCGAAATCGCCGTTTGACGCGATCGGGAAGCCGGCCTCGATGATGTCGACGCCCATCTCCTCCAGCAGTTTGGCGATGGCCACCTTCTCCTCGAGGTTCATCGAGGCGCCGGGCGACTGCTCGCCGTCGCGCAAGGTGGTGTCGAATATCCTGATATGGTCTTTGTCGCTACTCATCACTGGCGTCCTTCAAGCCTGATTGACGAGACGTTGATCCCGACGACACGCAGGCGAATGCGCCGACGCGTTGTCAGTCACCATAATCCCCCGGGGCGATCCGACCCAGGCTGTCTCGATGTGTCAGGCGTGGGCCGGTGGTCAGCGCGCCCGGGGGCGGCTAAGTCGCAGGTCAAGGCCGAGTAGAAGCAGGCCGGCGTCGGCCCGGGCGATCCCCGGCCGGCCGATAATCAGCTTCTTAATCTGGCGTTCGCGACTCATTCTGGAGCGGCTTTCTCTTCGCTGGGACGCGCCTCGGCGCGTCTGTTGGCGCCCTAATATGCGGATTTGCGAGCTTGAGGCAACTGATTTGTCGAACCACTAGCCAGACGGCTTTTCGGGCAGGAAAGCGTTTTGCTTTCGTTTTTCTCGACGACGCGGCATCATTTACATCCCGACTCGCGCTTGAAAGGAAACGGTCGAGACAAGAACCATGAAGCTGCTGTCGCGATTGCTGAAGACCGTAATCCGTGTCGGCACGCTGACCGTGACCGACGCACACGGCCAGACACACGTCTTCCAGGGCCGCCCTGGCCCTACCGCCGCCTTCAAGATCACCGATCCGTCACTTCATCGCCGCCTGGCGTTGAACCCGGAACTGGCTGTTGGCGAGGCGGTGATGGACGGCACCTTGCAGCCGGTCGATTGCAGCCTCTACGAGGTGCTGGAACTGCTGATGAGCAATCGCAGCAACCTGCGCCACAGCGGCTGGCAGTCGGTGCTGATGCACGCGAACAAACTGCTGCGCCGCGTCCATCAACACAATTCGATGCGCCGCGCGAAGACCAATGTGGCCCATCACTACGACATGTCGAACGAGCTGTACCGCATGTTCCTGGACGAGGACATGCAGTATTCCTGCGCCTATTTCCGATCGCCGGACGACACGCTGGAACAGGCGCAGCTACAGAAAAAGCTGCACATCGCGTCCAAGCTTGACCTGAAGCCCGGGCAGCGGGTGCTGGATATCGGCTGCGGCTGGGGCGGCATGGCGATGACCTTGGCCGAGTTGACCGGGGTCGAGGTTCTTGGCATCACCTTGTCGAACGAGCAGCTCAATCTGGCACGCCAGCGGGTCGCCGAGCGCGGCCTGGACGATCGCGTACGCATCGAGGCGATGGACTATCGCGCGGTCACCGGACCCTTCGACCGCATCGTCTCGGTCGGCATGTTCGAACATGTCGGTGTGGCACACTACGATACTTTCTTCGCCAAGGTGCAGGAGCTGCTGACCGACGATGGCGTCGCGCTGTTGCATTCCATCGGCCGCTGCGACCCCCCTGGCGGCACGAACACGTGGCTGCGCAAGTATATTTTCCCGGGCGGCTACACCCCTGCCTTGTCCGAGACGATGGCCTCGGTCGAGCGGACCGAGCTGTGGGTCACGGACATCGAGATCTGGCGCTTGCACTATGCAGAGACGCTGCGCCATTGGCGGCGCCGTTTCATGGCCAACCGGGACAGGGTCGTCGCGCTGCTGGACGAGCGGTTTTGCCGGATGTGGGAATTCTATCTGGTGATCTGCGAGCTGAACTTCCGGCTGGAGGCCGGAGAAGTCTTCCAGATGCAGCTAACCCGCGATCGATCCGCCGTGCCGCAAACCCGCGACTACATGGTCGAGGCCGAACAGCGACTGCTGGACCAAGCCCGCACGCGCGAACCGGTACCGAGGCACGACGCGGCTGAATAGCAGGCCGCTTAGTGTTTGACGGTTGGCCCCCGCTTAAACCGGCTGGGGTCAAAGCCCGTGGGGGTCACAGCCGCGGTGGTTGATCCGGTGAACGATGGCTGGGCGGAAAGAAAGGCCGAGAGCAACTCGTCGGCACCCTCGCCCTTCGCCGCTTGCTTGGGCTTGTCACCGAGATCGCCATGAACCTTCGCTAAGAGTTCGTAGTGGCTCGGCAGCTTGGTCATCACGGCGCGTTTCTTCTTATCGATGGTCGCACTGTACTCACGCCAGCGATCTTGCTGCAGCAGGCTGTCCATCGACAGTTCGCGATCGGCGTAGAACCGCTTGCCCATCAGCACGAAGATGAAGTTCCACTCGTTGAACAGGCTGTTGCCCGCAACATCGAGTGCGTAGGGCAAGGTGTACTGCCAGACGTCCAGATTGTTCTTTAGCCAATCCGACACGTCGACCTCGTTGCGTGCCGCCTCCCAATAGTCGCCCGTCCTGTTGGACAGCAGATAGTGCAGCATGACAAAGTCGCGCACTTCGGCGTACAGCCGCTCCATCCGCTGGTTGTAGCGGCGCGCCAAAGGCTCGGAGATGCCGGCGTCGGGAAACAGATCGACGATCCAGCGGGCCGCCATTTCGATCAGATAGATGGCCGTCGATTCCAAGGGCTCGATGAAACCGCCCGACAGCCCAACAGCGATGCAGTTGCCGACCCAGCTTCGCTCCGTTCGCCCGACCTCCATCTTGATGCCGCGTGGCGTCTTGCCCTGGGCCCGGGGACCGAGATGGGCCAGAAACTCCTCCATTGCCTGGTCTTCGGTCTTGAAGGCGCTGGAGTAGACATAGCCGGTGCCGATCCGGTGATAGAGCGGCACGTTCCAGACCCAACCGGCGCTGAGCGCCGTTGAGCGCGTGAACGGTTCCAGATGGGTCTGGTCGTCATGGTCGATCTGCACCGCCAAGGCGCGATCGTTCAGCAGATGGTTGGTCCAGGGGATCCTGGGCTCCTTCAACGCCTGCCGCATGATCACGCCCCGGAAGCCGGTGCAATCAATCACGAGTTCGACCTCGCGCCGCCCCGTGCGTTCGAACTGCAGGGATGTGATGCGGCCATCCTCCCCGACCTCTACATCCTGCAGATCGTCCAGAATGTGCTCCACGCCACGCTCGACGCATACATCGCGCAGGAAGCCCGCGAACTTTCCGGCGTCGAGGTGATAGGCGTAGGACATGCTCGATTCATAGTCCTTCGCGCCCATCTCGCGCGGCGCCTTCAGATTGTCGATCGCCGTCATCTGCGGCAGGGTGGCGTCGACGAAGTCGCCCTTGGCGAAGGCGTGGTAATAATAGGCAACCGGAAAGCCGTCGATGTAGGGCGCGGCCTGGAACGGGTGCACGAAGCTCTGCGGCGTGCCCTTCTTCGAGCGGTTCCAGTCCTGGAAGCGAACGCCCAGCTTGAACGAACTGTTGCACTCGCGGAAGAACCGGGATTCGTCGATCTTGAGCTGGCTTAGCAGCCGGACCATGCCGGGCACGGTGGCCTCGCCGACGCCGATGGTCGGGGTGTTCGGCGATTCGATGAGCGTTACCTGCACCGGCCGCTGATCGGAACGGCGATTGAGGAAGGTATGGACGATGCAGGCCGTTAGCCAGCCCGCCGTGCCGCCACCGACAATGGTTACGTTCGATACCCGATCCGCCATGCCTCTGAACCCTCACCCGGAACCTGTCGCTCTTGGCGCCGCATACTAGTCGAATAGGCCGTACGCGCCACTCAGAAATCCGCTGTCGAGAAGGGGTCGGATGGCCGAGTTGTCGTCTGCTAGCCTTCGGCTCTCAGTCTTCGTTCAGATCCAGGAACTCGAGCACCATCGCGGCGGTCCAAGAGAAATGGCCACCGCCAAGGCCCCGGCCGGTGTGCGGGTCATAATACTCAGACAGATCACCGTCCTTGGTCAGCGCCAGACTGCTGTCGATGACCCGCCGGGCCAAATCGCCCTCGCCCGCCCGCAGCAGCCCATCGACCAACAGGTAGTTCACGATCAGCCAAGCTGGGCCGCGCCAATAGCGCAGCCCATCGAATCGCGGATCGGCGGGGTCGTGGCTGGCAGTGGCAAAGCGTGCCCGAGACAGCAGCAGAGTTAAGCGGGCGACCGTGGCCGAGAACCGCGCCGGATCGGGGATGCCGGCGAAGATGGGCATGATGCCGCCGATCGCGGCACTGTCTACCGGGGCGGATGATGCGCGGTCGAAGCAGACATACTGGCCGTGGCGATCGCTCCAGAGGCTATCGAGCGCCGCGCGACCCTTCTCAGCGTGACGCCTCTGCCGGTCGGCCAACGCTGGTTCGCCGAGAGCCTCCGCCAGCCAGGCGAGATCATCCGCCGACCGGATCAGGATGGCGTTCAGCCCGGGATCGACGACGCGAAACGGCGAGGCGTCATGGATCTTGGCGTTGTCCCAGCCAAGGCTTCGAAAGTGCTGCACGAGCCAGAGATAGCGGTCGTACTCCGCCTTCGTCGGGCGCTGGGCATGGTCGACATGGGAGGTGTCCTTGCGCACATAGGGCGCCACGCCCTCGTCCGGCACGCGGGCAAGCGCCTCGTCCCAATCGATCGAGTTGTCGCGTCCGGACTCCCAAGGATGCACGATGGCGACCAACCCGGTGCCGGCCGGGTCCCGATTGGCATAGAACCAGTCATGCCAGGCGGCGACCTTGGTCAACAGGTCGCGCGCCCGCGCTTCGGCCAGCGCCGTGTCGCGCGCCCGTTCGAACAGTCTGCGCATCACGAAGCCGGCGATTGGTGGCTGCGTGATGCCGGAGGTTGCCACCGGCCGGCCTGTGCCCCAGACGTCCGGGCCTGGAAAGTAGCTATCGTCCTGTTCGTGGAAGATGATGTGGGGGACCATGCCGTCGGGCCATTGATGCTCCATCAACGTGGCGATCTCGGTCCAGGCCCGCGCCTCGTGCCGCCGCGCCTGGCCGAGCGCGGTTAGGCACGAATCCCAGTTCCATTGAAAGGGATAGAGCCCGCTGGTCGGCACGGAGTATTGGCCGCGGTCGTTGTCCTCAAGAATGGTCCAGGCCAGTGTGGACAGGTCCGGTGGCGGGCTTGCGCCTGCTCCAACAGCGCTCATTGCAGGGCATGCTCCGACTCAGGATCGAACCAGCGGATGCGATCCGGCTTTGGCGCCAGGGTGATTGTCTCGCCGGAACCGATCGGCAGATCGCTCTCCAACACGGCGCGAAACAGGTGGCCGCCCACATCCATGGTGACGAGTTGATGCGCGCCGAGCGGTTCGACGACCCTGACCCGGCCGGACAGACCGCTGTCGGACGGATCGAGATCTTCCGGCCGGATGGCAAACTCGATCGTCTCCTTGTCGACCGAGGGGCCGTCAAATGCGACGCCGGCTGCCGTCCAATGGCCGTTTGATTTGGTCGCCGGCAGAAAGTTCATCGGTGGATTGCCGATGAAGCTGCCGACGAAGCGCGAGGCCGGGTCGCGATAGACACTGATCGGGGATGCCGCCTGGATGATGTGCCCGCCATGCATGACCGCGATCCGATCGGCCATGCTCATGGCCTCGACCTGGTCGTGGGTGACGTAGATGGTCGTGGTCTTGCTTTCCTGCAGCACGCCCTTCAACTCCGCCCGCATTTCCATCCGCAACAGCGCATCGAGATTGGACAGCGGCTCGTCCATCAACAAGACCTCCGGCTCCATCGCCAACGCGCGAGCAACCGCGACCCGCTGGCGCTGACCGCCGGACAGCTGGCCGGAATAGCGCTCAAGCAGCTGCTCGATATGCATCATCTCGGCGGCTTTGGTGACCTTCTGCCGGATCTGGTCGCTTGGCATCTTTTTCATGCGCAAGCCAAAGCCGATATTGTCGAACACCGTCAGGTGCGGAAACACCGCATAGTTCTGAAAAACCATGGCGATCTCGCGCGAGCGCGGCGGCAACTCGTTGACCCGCTTGCCGCCGATCTGGATCTCGCCCTCGGTCGCGAAGTCCAGGCCGGCGATCAGACGCAGCAACGTCGTCTTACCGCAGCCGGATGCGCCCAGCAGCACTAGGAATTCCTGATCCTTGACCGTCAGGTCGATGGAATGAAGGGCGGTGAAAGAGGCGAAGCGCTTCTCGACACCTTTGATTTTGATTTCAGCCATATTATTGCTCCCTACCGGTGCGGCCTAGCGGTTGGCTATGCCCCACATGGCGAACAGGTACTTGCGTACGGCGAAGAGGAAGAACAGCGCCGGCAGAACCAGCACCGCGCCGCCAGCAAACTTCAGGTAAAGCGGCGACTCGTTCAGGCTGGTCAGCAGGAACGCCGTCAGCGTCCGGTTCTGGATCGTCAGCACCGCGGCCGCAAAGACCTCGTTCCACGAGATGACGAACGCGAACACGGCCGACGCCGCGATGCCGGG
>JBCBSH010000066.1:0-19481 GCA_039819285.1 Pseudomonadota bacterium | reverse complement strand
GTGTCCTGGTGGCACGGCGCCAGGACACCTTCGCCCCCTTCGCCGGCGATGAAGAACCCGCCGCGAATCAGATTGGGAAAGATTACAACCGCATGCGCGCGCTGCAGGTACAGCGGCAAGACTGTAAAGTCCGGGCTTTCGAGCATGCTGCGCGCGGCCGATTCCGACTGGCTGACCAGCCGTTCCTGCGGGGTCTGGTCGCTGGATTGGCTGGCGCAACCGGCAAGCAGGCCGAAAGACAAAGCCAAGCCCAGCGTCCCAACAAAATGGCGTCGACGCATCGATAGCCTCCTGACGAAACGAATCACTTCTACCAGTCTATCACGTCAGTCGAGGCGGAAATGCGACCGCTGTGCCGAACGGCGTCAGCGGGAGGATCGCAGACTTTCCACGATGTCGGCGAAGAGGGCGAACTGGTTCGGCAAGCCCAAAATGTCGCCGACCGCGAAGTAGTCGCCATAGAGACCCGCGTTGCCCATGGCGTCGATCACGAAGAGCATGTCGCCTTGGCGAACGGCCTCAGCACCTGCGGGCCCATCCGTGAACGCAATGATGTCAAAGCCGGACAAACGCGGGATGGTGACGCCGGAGATGTTGACTACGGCCAAATCGTAACCGCTGCCGAGTGCCGGATCATCGTCGGTCAACGCGGCGACGCCGGTCTCGGTCATGGCCAGGATAACAAGCATTTCGTCGCCCAGCAGGTCGGCCGCATCTGCGGTTTGCGCGCTTTGGACCGTCAGCAATAGTGGGTTGCTCCATGCATCGGTGCCCAACCGGGCGCACAGAAGAGCGCGATCGACCGCCGCGTTGTCGACGTTCGGCGCAATCAGAACAGCGCGCGATTGCGCGATCGTCTGGGGGTCGGCCACCTCCAAGACTGTTCCTAACGCCGCATTGGCCGCCTCCGCCAACAGCGTCTCGTCGTCGGCAAGAGATGGTGCCGAAAGCGCGGCCATGCCAATGCTAAGCAAGCAATTTAGAGCCGAGATTGGACGCGTCATACTTCCCCCTCGCAATCCAGGCGAAGCCGAGGCCTTGTAGGTTCTCTCGCTTTACGTGGGTTTCACGTTGAACGCTTCAACCAACCAGACCGGAGACTCTCCATCGTCAATGTGGTCAAGGCGTGTCAGTGACAGCGTGTCGACACTCAAGCGCGTCGAGGCGGCTTGGCCGTCCAGTCCCAGCGCGAGCGCCATCGCGGCGCGAATGGTGCCGCCATGCGCGACCACAATCAGGTCGCGACCCGCATGGATTTCGGTCATCTCGATGATCCGTGCCTGAACCCGCGCCATCATGGCCTCGAAGCTCTCACCGTGGGGCGGTGCAAAGGCTGACGGTGCATCCCAAATCGGGTGATCGCGCCCGAATGCGGCATAAACGTCCGCGCTACGGCGACCTTGCCAACGGCCGAAATCCTGCTCGATCAGGGCGGGCTCGGACTCTGTCAGGCAATCGACGCCTGCTGCCGATTGCAAGGCCTCGGCCGTTTCCCGCGTCCGCCGCAGCGGTGTGACGAACCAGCGGGCCCCGGCTGGCAATTGCCGCGCCTGCTTCATCATCAGGTCGCTGGCGCTGAGGTCGGCCTCAAAGTCGAGCTGGCCGTAAAAAATCCCATCCGGGTTCGCGACGGGCGCGTGTCGCAGCCACCACCAGCGCGTTACGACAGCGCTCATCGACTTGCCGCTGCCGCCAGCAAACCCACGATCTCCGAGACCTGTTGACTGGCGCCCAGGACATCACCCGTCTGGCCCTTGATTTGCCATTTGGCCAGATAGGCAAAGCCGGTGGCCGCAAGCGGCACAAGGATCAATGCGGCGAGACCGGCTGACCAGCCGGCCGAAATTGCCAGGACGACGATGGCGATCGCCCCTGAAATGCCCGCCGTGACCACCGCCCAGGGTGGCGGCAAACCATGATCGGCCGACACGCCGTCGGGCCGCGCAGGGGGCAGCCAATGGGCAATTGCGACGGCTGGTGCCCGCGACACCGCGCCCACCGCCAGCATGACGCCGATGGCGCCCCAAGCGCCTAATCCGGCAAGACTGGCCAAGGCGGTTACCCGAAGGCCGACGGCGATCAGCAGGGCGAGGGCACCGTACGCCCCCAGCCGACTGTCGCGCATGATCGATAGTTTTGTCTCGACATCCTTCCCGCCGCCGAAGCCGTCGGCGGTGTCCGCCAGACCATCCTCATGAAACCCACCGGTCAGCAGGATTTGGGCAGCAACCCCCAGCAGTGCGGCCGCCAGGGCGGGTATGCCAAGCGCCAGTGCGACGACAAAGACGAGGCCACCCGCAATGCCGACCAGGGCGCCGACCAGGGGAAACCAGGCGGTCGCCCGCCGGTTCAGATCCGCTGGCCAGGGCTTTCGAAAACGGATCGGCAGGCGGGTCAGGAAGATGGTCGCCGCGATTATCTCGTCCAGTCGGTCGCGCCAGCGTGGCTGAGGGGTCGGCATGGGGCTGAGAGATCCCTGGGTCATGGTCAACACGCCGCATCGGAAGGTTTATCTTGTCGCTGTCGGCAAAGCCTATCAGCCTGGGGCCGACCTGCCGACTCGCGACCGCGACCCCCGACACAAAACCGCCGATACAGATCTGCCCATGACCGATCCACAGCCTGCCATTACCTTTGCCGAAATCGTTGAAATGGTCCGCCGCCTTCCGGGGCCGGATCTGGAGGCGGGCACGGTGGTCCGAGAACGGGACCGGCTATTAACCAAGCCGAGCGGCGCCCTTGGGCAGTTGGAAGAAATCGCCTATTGGATGGCCTGCTGGCAGGGCAAGGCCCCGCCGGAATGCCGGCATCCGCGCGTTGCCGTCTATGCGGGCAATCACGGCATCGCCGCCGCCCGCCCGGTCTCGGCCTATCCGGTCGAGGTGACCGCGCAAATGGTTGCCAATTTCCAAAATGGCGGTGCGGCCGTTAACGCGCTCTGCCATATCGCAGACAGCGACCTTCGCGTCTACGAACTCGACCTGGACAATCCGACCGCGGACTTCACCAAGGGCCCGGCAATGTCGGAGCAAGCCTGCGCGCACGCCATTGCCTACGGAATGATGGGTGTCGACCAAGGCCTGCATCTGCTGTGTTTGGGCGAGATGGGCATCGGCAATACGACGAGCGCGGCCGCCCTCTGCTGCGCGCTTTTGGGGGGCGATGCCGGGGATTGGGTCGGCCCGGGAACGGGCGTGGAAGGCGACCGGCTGGCGGCCAAGCAACAGGCGGTGGGGGACGCGCTGGCGGCCAACGCGGCACATTTGGCCGATCCCTTGACCTTGCTGCGCTGCCTGGGCGGATTCGAGTTGGCCGCGATCGTGGGCGCCATCATTGCGGCGCGGCTGGCCCGAACGCCCGTGCTGTTGGACGGCTTTGCCTGCTCGGCGGCCGCCGCGATCTTATGGGCCATCGACCCCAAGGCGCTGGACCATTGCCTGGTCGGCCATGTTTCGGCCGAGCCCGGTCATCGCCGATTGCTCGACCGCATTGGCCGTCATGGCATCCTCGATCTGGGCATGCGGCTGGGCGAGGGGTCGGGCGCGGCGCTGGCCATCAACGTCGTCCGCGCCGCCGTCGATTGCCACGCAGACATGGCGACGTTTGACGAGGCCGGTGTGGGCAAACAGGTCAGCAAATAGTGTGTGTGCGGCAGCTGGAGGGCAGGTCGACCGTAGCGTCAGCGCGAGCTTTGGAGTGCAAACTGAAGCGCTTGCAGTGTAGAATCCTGTCTTTCAACTTATGCAAGGCGTGAGACGGATGCCGAAACCCTCTTGGTGGCCGTGCGATGGATTCCAGCGCTAGAAGGCATCGTTGGGAGAAAGGTGTCGTCGGCGATGGTTGACGGCATTAACGATCGGCTCCGAGCGGCCGTGGTCGCCGGTGGCGGACTGTTGAGCCGACGGCGTCTGTTGGGCAATGGGCTGGCTGTCAGCGGTGCAGCTGTAGGCAGTATCAGCCTCGCCGGCCAGGTCAGTGCCGACCCGTTGGTGCCCGAATGGGCCACGTCTGCGGGCGAGCCGGTGCGCGGCTACGGCGTGCCCGCGATCTATGAAGAGAACGTCAAGCGGACGCTGATCAAGCCCTACGAGGATCTGGCGCCGGGTTACAGCTTCTCCGGCACGCCGCTGCAGCATTTGCGCGGCACGATCACCCCCAATGGCCTGCATTTCGAAGTCCATCACGGCGGTCGGGCCGACATTGACCCGTCGGCCCACAACCTGTTCATCCATGGGCTGGTCGACCGTCCGCTTAGGTTCGACCTTGCCGCGCTGGAACGCTATCCGATGGTGACGCATGTCCATTTCATCGAGTGTGCCGGCAACAGTTTCTTCAATGCCCTGATGGATGAGCCGATGCAGGCCGGATGCGACATGCTCCACGGCCTCGTCTCAAATGCCGAATGGACGGGCATCCCGCTTTCTATTCTCTTGGCGGAAGCCGGTGTCGACCCGCGCGCGCGATGGGTGGTCGCCGCCGGCGACGACGCGCCCAGCCTCGCCCGGTCGATCCCGCTGGAAAAGGCCATGACCGACGGCATGCTTGCGCTCTATCAGAACGGCGAACGGCTTCGGCCCGAGCAGGGTTATCCCATGCGCCTTCTGCTGCCGGGCTACGAGGGCAACATGAACATCAAGTGGGTGAGCAGCCTTTGGCTCACCGAGTCCCCGGCCTTCACCAAGGACGAGTCCGGCCATTACACCGAACAGCTTTCCGACGGCACGGTCCTGGCGTTCAGTTTCGGCATGGAGGTGAAGTCGGTGATCACCCATCCGTCGGCGACGATGTCCATGTCGGGGCCCGGCCTCTATCAGATCTCCGGCCTCGCTTGGTCAGGCAGTGGCGCTATTGAAACCGTCGAGGTCTCGGCCGATGGCGGTCAAAGCTGGGCGGTGGCGGACCTTGTCGAGCCCGTTTTGCCGCGGGCGATGACGCGCTTTACCCTGCCTTGGCACTGGGACGGTGCGCCGCTCGTCCTGATGAGCCGAGCGGTCGACGTTACCGGTGCGCGCCAGCCGACCCGGGACGAATGGAAGAGCCGCTACGCCCCCACCAGCGCCAATCACTACAACGCGATCCAATCATGGCGCATAGGCGCCGACGGAAGCGTTGCCAATGTCTATGCTTAGAATTGCGGCGATCGCCGCGCTCAGTGCCGTGCTTCCGGCGACGGCCAGTGACGAAGGCCCAGGGCTCGGCCAACCCATCAGCGAGGATGAGATACCTAGCTATTTCCGACCCGTGATGCCTGACGGGACGGGGCTGCCGCCCGGCAGCGGGACGGCGGCCGAGGGGCAACCGATCTATGAGGCGCAGTGCGGCTTTTGCCATGGCGAGACCGGCATCGAAGGCCCGATCATGCCGCTGGTCGGTCCGAACGCGGATTACGCCACGCCGGCCGGCACCTATTGGCCCTATGCCCCGACCCTCTTTGACTACATACAGCGGGCGATGCCCTTCTATGCCCCAAAGTCGCTAAGCGATGACGAGGCTTACGCGGTGACCGCCTACATTCTGTTCCGCAATGGGGTCATCCCAGAGGACGCCATTATGGACGCCGACAGCCTTGCCGCCGTTCAGATGCCGAACCGGGACAATTTTATTGACCTGTGGACGATACAGGGCGCGGCGCCGTACTGAACTGGGCGCGGCGCAACACGCCATCGAAGCGGCGTTCTGACAAAAAAAAAGCCGCCCGGGAACAGATCCCGGACGGCCTGACGTGATCGAGAAGGGCTTAGCTATTCGCCGCGTAATATCGCCATGATCTGGAGGATCCAGATGAACATTGTGACGAAGCTGCCATACAGCATGAAGGCACCGAAGATGGCCATCTTTGTGACTTCGTCGCCATCCGAAGCGGCGTAGTACATTTCCTTGATCTGCTGGGTCTCGAACGCGGTCAGGAGCGCGAACACGCCGACCACCGCGAAGGATAGCAGAAGCTGGAAGCCCATGGAGCCCAGGAAGATGTTCACGACCACCGCCAGCAGCAGGCCAATGGCGACCATCATCAAGATCCGGCCCATCGGCGACAGGTCGCGCTTTGTGGTGTAGCCGAACAGGCTCATGCCCGCGAACATGCCGGCCGTGATGAAGAAGGCGCGCGCGATGTCGGCGGTGCCCCCATCCTGGGAAAGGAAGTAGAAGATCATCGGCGAGATGAGGAGACCCCACATCGCCGCGTAGGCCCAGTAACAGGCATGAGCCGCCACAGTGCTGCGCGTCAGCATGATGCGCGGAGCCAGGAAGCCGAGACCGATGATGCCGATGAACAGGACCCACTTAAACGGTCCAACCGCAATAGAGTACATCAGCTGCGGGTTGTTCGCCATGAACAGGGTGATCAACCCCGTCAGGGCAACGCCCAGCGCCATATAGTTGTAGACGCGCAGCATGTACCGGCGCAGTCCCTCATCGACCTCCGCCCGGTCTCGCGTGTTGATCTGGCTGTTGCCGGTCACCTGCCAGCTTTGCCGCGCAGCCAGAGCGCCGCGTCCATTCTGTCTACCCAAGGCCATCGACAATCCCCTTCCGATCCGGTGGCATCAAACTCGAGAGGCAATATCGTGAAGATCACGGTCCGGTTCAATGGGATTCGGACGCGATCTCGCCGAAAATCGCCTGATTTTGCTTACAATTCTGCTGTCACGGGGTCATTCGTTGCGCAATAAGGGGGCGGCCTTCCGCCGCAGAGCCAGCCACGTGCCCGCAAGGCCCAGCGCAAGGGTGATGCCGAGAGCGATGAGCGCCGTTGCTGTCAACGACAGAGGCAGGAATATCCACTCATCGACGTTCATCACCTCGACCAGGACCGCCCAGGCCGCGATGGTGCCGACGACGCTGGCAATCAGCGCCGCAACCAGCCCCAGCAAGCCGTATTCGACCAGGAAGGCGCGAATCACATTGCCGCGCGTGGCGCCCAGGACCTTCAGCACGACCGCGTCATAGACCCGGCGCCGGTGTCCGGCCGCGATGGCGCCGCCGAGAACGAGCGTGCCGGCAATCAAGGTCACGGCCGCGACGGCACGGACGGCGGTACCAATCTGAAGCAGGACCTCGTTCACGGTGTCCAGCGCGTCTGCGACACGTACGGCCGTCACGTTCGGGAACGCCTCGCCTATCGCGCGCTGAAGGCCGGTCTCCTGCTCCGGCGGAATGCGCACGGTCGCGATCAGCGTGTGCGGCGCGTTGACCAGCGGTTCCGGCGACAGCACCATCGTGAAGTTGACGTTGATGGTCGACCAGTCAATGTCGCGAACATTGGCGACCTCCGCTTCGATATCCCGGCCCAGAACATTGATGGTTAGTGTGTCGCCGACGCCAAGGCCGAAGGCGCTCGCTATGTCGCGATAGACGGATATCAAAGGTGGCCCGGCATAGTCTGGCGCCCACCATTCGCCATCGATGATGGTATAGCGGTCGGACGGCTCCGTGGCGTAGCTGACGCCCCGATCGCCCTCGATCAGCCAGCTTTCCTCGGGATCCTGCAACGCTTCGGCGGCGGGCACGCCATTTGCTGCGACGATCCGGCCGCGCAGCGACGGCACCTCGACGACCTGGCTGGCGCCCTGTTCGTAAGCCGCTGCTTCAAACGGTTCGCGCTGGTCCGGCTGGATGTCGACAAAGAAGAAGCTGGGCGCCTGGTCCGGGATCTGGTCCTGGACCTGCCGGCTCATATTGCCTTCGATCAGCGAGATCGCGACCAGGACCGTCAAGCCCAAACCGAGCGACAGGACGAGGTTTGCCGTGGGGGCGCCCGCCCGGGTCAGGTTCGATGTGGCCAGCCGTACGCCCATACGGCGCGAGCGGGGCAGCACACGTACGATCGCAACGATCGCGATCGCCACCAGCCGGAAGGCCAAGACGACCACGACCGCGCCGGCAACGAACCAGGCGGCGAAATCCGGCCGGTCGGCGGTGCCGATCGCCAACGCCGCGAGTGCCAAAGTCGTCACGACCGTGGCTAGCACATAGGGCAGGCGGGGCCAGCCCGTGGTTGGCACGATGAGGTTTCGGAACAGGCTGGCCGCCGGGATGTCCCGGGCCTTGGCGATCGGCCAGATCGAAAAGGCGAGGGTGGTCAGCACGCCGAAGCCAGCCGCCAGCAGCAAGGCCGATGGGTAAATGCCGATGCTGACTGAGATCGGCAGTAGCTCGGACACAAGATCACCGACCAGGACCGGCACGACCGCGCCGACGATCAAGCCGATGACGATGCCGAGCCCAGCCAGAATCAGGATCTGGATGAAATAGATCCTGAAAATCAACCGGCCTTCGGCGCCGAGGCATTTCAGGGTCGCGATCGTCGCGATCCTGGTATCGACAAAGGCCTTAACGGCGTTGCCGATGCCCACGCCACCGACCAGCAAAGCCGTTAGCCCAACCAGTGTCAGGAACAGCGCAAGCCGGTCGATCATCGTTTGCAATTGGGGTGCGGCGTCGCTGAAGTCGCTGATGCTCCAGCCCGCCTCCGGATGGGCGGTTCGTATGGCCGCAATCGCGTCTTCGGCGGGCAGATCAGGCGGCAGGCGCAGGCGATAATTCCAATAGACCAGGCTGCCCGGCTGCAGCAGACCGGCGGCCTCGATTGCACCGCGCGACACCATCAGGCGCGGTCCAAGCACAAAGGCGCCGGCGGCCGCGCGGTCGGGTTCTTCCTCGATCACTGCCCGAACATCAATCTCGATCTCGCCGATGCGCAGCCGATCGCCGACGGACAGGTCATGCCGGGTTAGAATGGTTTCGTCGGCGACCGCGCCCCAGACTCCATCGATCTGACCCAGCGCCTCATCGATCGGCAGGGGCGGGATCAAATCCATTTCGCCGTAGAGCGGATAGACGTCGTCGACCGCTTTCAGTTCGACCAGGCTGCTGTCCTCGCCGTCGATCGTGCGCGCCATGGCGCGGGCTTCAACAATCTCCGAGACGTCGCCCAGAGACTCCAAGGTCGCGCGCTGTGCCTCATCCGCCTGAATAAAGACCAGGCGCAGAGAGACATCGCCGCCAAGGATGGCCCGGCCGTCATCGCGCAGGCTCGACTGCACGCCGCTTGCCAGCGAGTTCACGGTGGCGATCGCCGCAACGCCCAGGACGAGGCAGCCGAGAAAGATCCAAAACCCGCGCAGACCGCCGCGCAGCTCACGACGGGCCAAACGCGCCGCCAGGCCCCATCGAACGCTGGTCGCCGACACCGGCCTATTCCGCCGCTTGCTCGGCCGGTTCGCCGGTATCGACGATCAGACCGTCTTCCAGGCGAACGATCCGGTCGCACCGCGCCGCCAACTCACGATCATGGGTGATCAGCATCAGCGTGGCGCCGCGCCGACGCGACAGGTCGAACATCAAATCGATGATCTGATGGCCGGTGGTGCCATCCAGATTGCCGGTCGGCTCGTCGGCCAGCACCAGCATCGGCTCGGCCGCGAACGCCCGGGCAAGCGCGCATCGCTGCTGCTCGCCGCCCGACAACTGGCCCGGATAGTGGGTCAGCCGGTGGCCCAGCCCCACCGCCTCAAGCCCCTCGCGAGCCTTGTCGAACGCGTCGGCCCGGCCGGCCAACTCAAGCGGAATGGCGACATTCTCAAGCGCCGACATGGTCGGCACCAGGTGAAAGTTCTGAAAAACGATGCCGACCTGGTCCCGGCGGAACAGGGCCAGCGCGTCCTCCGACAGCCCGGTCAGTTCCCGACCATAGACCGACACCGCCCCGCTCGTGGCCCGTTCCAGCCCGCCGATCACCATCATCATGGATGATTTGCCGGACCCGGAAGGCCCAACGATGCTGACGACCTCGCCACTGCCGATCGTGAGATTAATGCCGCGCAGGATGTTGACCGGGCCGGCCATGCTGTCCAACTCTAAGTGCACATCGCGAAGAACGACCGCAGCGGGCGAAGGACGATCCATGAAATTCCCTGACATCAGTCGGTGGCGCGGGCCGGGCATGCCAGCCAGAAATGGACGCGGAGTTTCGGGAGTCAATGGCTGGGCCGCAGTGTCGGCCGTCACCGTGGCTCTCGTTGCGGTCCCGGCGACCGCGGAATCGGTGGTTCTGTTGGCGCTTGGCGACAGTCTGGTCGCCGGATTTGGCCTGCCGCCCGATGATGGCTTTACGGCGGTGCTGGAAGACGCCCTGCAGGCCGAGGGCTATGATGTCACAGTCGTCAATGCGGGTGTCTCGGGCGATACAACAGCCGGCGGCGTCGCGCGATTGGATTGGTCGCTGGCGGACGATCCCGATGCGGTTCTGGTCGAGTTAGGCGCTAACGACATGCTGCGCGGACTTGACCCGGCGGACGCGCGCGAGAACCTCTCCACGATCCTCGCGCGGCTTCAGGACGAAGGCATTCCCACCCTGCTGGCCGGCATGCGCGCCAGCCCAAGCTGGGGTCCGGAGTATCAGACGGCGTTCGACACGATTTACCCTGATCTTGCTAGTGAATACGGCGTCCCGCTCTATCCGTTCTTCCTCGAGGGGGTTGCCGCCGATCCGGCACTGAACCAGCCCGACGGCATTCACCCGAACCGCGACGGCGTAGACGTCATCGTCGCCAATCTTCTGCCCTACGTAATCGAGCTCATCGACGTGCAGGTCGCCGCTGGCGGTTGATCCCGCCCGAACCGCATCCAATGTGTTGGGTTCCAACGATTTAGGGGCGCAACCTTTTTCTGGGCGCGCCTCTCCCAGCGACAGGATGCCCCAACATGGAAATGCGTCGGCTTGGCCGAACCGATGTCGATGTCTCCGTGCTTTGCCTCGGCACCATGACCTGGGGCCAGCAGAACAGCGAAGCCGAGGGCCATCAACAGATGGACTATGCCGTTGGCCAGGGCATCAACTTCTTCGACACGGCGGAGATGTATGCCGTGCCGCCGACGCCAGAATCCTACGGCTCGACCGAAACGATCATCGGCACCTGGTTCAAGGCCCGCGGCAACCGCGACCGCATTATCCTTGCGACCAAGATCGCGGGCCCGGGTGACATGGGCTGGGTGCGCGACGGTCATACGCGGCTTGATGAAAAGAACATCCTGGCGGCCGCTGAGGCCAGCCTGAAGCGCCTGCAGACCGACTACATCGATCTGTTCCAGGTCCATTGGCCCAACCGCACCGTGAACAAGTTCGGCCAGCTCGGCTTCACCGAGGCTGGGGAGGAGGATTTCATCCACCCGGAGGAAACGTTGGCCGCACTGGCCAAGCTGGTGCAACAGGGCAAAGTGCGCCATGTCGGCGTCAGCAACGAATCCGCCTGGGGCACGATGACCTACCTGGCCGTCGCAGACCGCACCGGCTTGCCTCGGATCGCATCGATCCAAAATGCCTACAACCTGCTGAACCGTGCCTTCGAGGTGGGGTTGAGCGAGATCGCGGCCCGCGAGCAGGTTGGCCTTTTGGCCTATTCCCCGCTGGCGGGCGGTGCGCTGTCCGGCAAATACCTGAACGGCGCGGTGCCCAAGGGCTCGCGCCGGGAATTCGATTGGCGGCCGTCACGCTATGCGACGCCGAACGCCGATCCGGCCGTAACGCGGTATCTTGAAATCGCCCCGCGCCACGGGCTCGACCCGTGTCAAATGGCCATCGCCTACGTCAACAGCCGGCCGTTTGTAACGTCCAGCATCATTGGCGCGACGACGATGGATCAACTGAAAACCAATATCGGTGCAGCCGAAGTGGCGCTGAACGATGAGGTGCTGGCCGAAATCGAAGCCGCCCATCACGAATACACTGTTCCGTGCCCGTGAGCGCGCCATGCACCGGCTGTTCGTCGCCATCGAGATTCCCCAAGCCGTCCGGCACATGCTCGCGCTGCTCCAAGGCGGTGTGCCGGGCGCGCGCTGGGTTTCCCAGGACAATCTCCATCTGACTCTGCGCTTCATCGGGGATGTGCCATCCCCTGCGATCAGCGACCTGGTAGTGGGATTGGGCAAGATCTCGGCCCCCGCATTCACGCTGCAGCTCGAAGGGGTCGGCAGTTTTGGCAATGGCCGCACGAAGTCCGTGCTGTGGGCCGGCGTTCAACGGTCCGAGGCGCTGAAGTTCCTTCGGGACAAGGTCGATCGGGCAGTCGTCGCCGCCGGTTTCGCGGCCGACGGCCGCAAATTCACACCCCACATCACGCTCGCCTATGCCAAGCAAGCGCCGACAAACCGGCTGACTGGGTGGCTAGGCGACCACGCGCTGTTCCGCAGCCAGGCGATTGACGTCGGCGGGTTTGCTCTAATGGAAAGCCGGCGCGGCGGCGAAGGCTCTGTCTATACCGAGCTTGCCCAGTTCGACCTGGCCTGACCGGCTGACGGAATCGCTTCACATTCTGGCAAGTCTTGCGTGATCGCGACGGAAATCACATTTTCCTGCGTTATAGTTACATGCATTTCAAACTTTGACTGTTGATCGCGGCCGATGGCCATTTGGAAGCAAGTTCTGATCGTTGCAGCCCTGGCAGTGGCCGGGGTTGCCGCTTGGCTGCAGTTCGGCGGCCAGGCCGGCGGTTCGTCGGACAACGCAACGAGATGGCGTGGCGCGTCGACGGCTGCCTATGTCGTGACCGAGCCGGCGGTGGCCGCTGTCAGCGGCCAGCGCTTGCGTGCGGTCGGCACCGCCGAGGCCCGCCAGACCGTCGGCCTCTATCCGGACGTGGCCGGACAGGTCGTGGCCGTGCATTTCCGGTCGGGCGAGGTCGTTACCGAAGGACAGCCGCTGGTCCAGCTGGACGATGCCGACGAGCTTCTCGCCGTCGAGGCGGCGTCCATCATGCTGGCGGACGCCTCGGCGACCGTGGAACGGTACGGTCAGCTCGTCGGAACCGGCGCCGTGTCGACCGTTGCGCGTGACCAGGCGGCCACTGCCGTTGATACCGCGACGAATGATCTGGCGCGGGCGCAGCTCGAACTCGACCGCCGGACCATCCGCGCCCCGATCATGGGTCTGGTCGGCATCGTCGACCTTGAGCCGGGCGACCGGGTCGACAGCACCACCCTGATCACCCGCATCGACGACAGCGCGGCCCTGATCGTGGACTTCACGGTGCCTGAACGGTTCGCCGGCCAAGTCTATACCGGCCAGCCGATTGTCGCGACCACCGGGGCGTTCCCGGATCAGGTGTTCGAGGGCGAGATCACCGCGCTCGACAGTCGGCTTGACGCCGCGAGCCGAACGCTGACCGTGCGCGCCGAGATCGACAATGATGGCTGGCTGGTGCCAGGGCTTGCCTTTGCCGTCGAACTGGCCTTCGAAGGCGCCGAGTACCCCGCCGTTGAGGACATCGCTGTTCAGTGGGATCGGTCGGGGTCCTATGTCTGGACGGTCGAGCAGGACCGCGCGCTGCGCGTGTCCGTGACAATTGTTGAGCGGCGCGGCGGTCTGGTGCTGCTCGATGGGACCCTGGAGATCGGTGACCCGGTTGTGGTCGCCGGCAGCCAGCGGCTGTCGGATGGCAGCGAGGTGACGCTGGAGCCGCCCAGACCGGCGCGTCCGAACGCTGAAGGGCGACGCGAGGGCGTGGGCAGATGAACGTTTCGGTGCGGGACCTTCCGGCGCTCTGCGTGCGGCGGCCGGTCCTGGCCGTGGTCATGAATCTGCTGATCGTGATCGCGGGCACCGCCGCCTTGATGGGCGTCGAGATCCGTGAGTTGCCCGATGTCGACCGGCCGGTAGTCAGCGTCACGACGACCTACAGCGGTGCCGCGCCAGAGACCGTGGATGCCGAGATCACGAGCCTGATCGAAGGCGCGGTCGCGCGCGTGTCCGGCGTCGAATCCATATCCTCGTCCTCGTCCTCAGGTTTCAGCCGCGTGACAATCGAGTTTTCGCCGGACGCAGATTTGCAGGTGGTCGCCGGCGACGTGCGGGACGCCGTATCCACGGTCGAACGGCGGCTGCCAGATGGCGCCGAGGCGCCGACCGTCGTCAAGGCCGACGCCGACGCCAGCCCGATTATCCGCCTTGCGGTCGCCACCGACACCCTGCCGGTCGATCAGTTGAGCCGGCTGGTGGACACCGTGGTCGTCGATCGGCTGGCGGCCGTTGACGGTGTCGCCGACGTCACCTCCTATGGTGTCCGCAACCCGGTCTTCGCGGTCACCATAGATCCGGTCGCGATGGCCAGCCGCAGCATTTCGCTGGTTCAGCTTGATGAAGCGCTGGCCCAAGCGGCGGTTGATCTGCCGGCCGGCACGCTGGTCACGACCAATCGCGAGATCCTTGTGCGGGCCGACGCCACGGCCACGTCGGAAGATACGATCGCCGATCTCTGGGTCGACGGAACGACGCGGGTGTCGGATATCGCCACCGTCCATTTGCGGCCGGAGGTCGGTGGATCGGTAACCCACCATAACGGTCAGCGCTCGATCGGTCTCGGCATCGTCCGGCAGCCAAACTCCGACACGATCGCGATTTCGGACGCCGTGAACGTGGCGATTGCCGACCTGAACGACGAGCTCGATGGCGTAACCATCACTAACCTCGCGGACGATGCTGTCTTCATCGAGGGCGCGATCGGCGAGGTGGCGTTCAGCCTGATGATCGCCACCATCATCGTCGTCGCCGTCGTCTTTCTTTTCTTGGGTTCGGCGGCTTCGACTTTGGTCCCGGCTGTCACCGTGCCGATCGCTATTGTCGGGACAATCGCGGCCATCTGGCTCCTGGGCTTTTCCGTCAATCTCTTGACCTTGCTCGCCCTGGTCCTGGCCACCGGCATGGTCGTCGACGACGCCATCGTCGTCCTGGAGAGCATCGAACGGCATCGCGCCCAAGGCATGGGGCCGAGGGCGGCCGCGGTGTTGGGCACGCGACAGGTCTTCTTCGCCGTCCTGGCGACGACGGCGACGCTGGCGGCGGTGTTCGTGCCGCTGGCGTTTCTACCCGGGACGGCTGGCGCGCTGTTCACTGAGTTCGGCTACGTGCTGGCCATTGCCGTGGTCATCTCGTCTTTCGTTGCCTTGACCCTGTGCCCAATGATGGCGTCGCGCCTCGGGGGCACAGGCAGCGGTGGTCCGAAGACGCTGTTTTCGCGAATGCTGGGCGCAATCGGCCGGCCGGTTGCCCGCCTCTACCGCATTGTGCTGCGCGCTTGTCTGGCGGCGCCGCTGGTTGTCGTGGCCCTGGCGATCGGCTTTACGGTGGTGGCCTGGGGCATCTTCCAAGGCTTGCCGCAGCAATTGGTGCCTCCGGAGGATCGGGGTCGCATGTTCGTCGTCGTATCGGCACCGAACGGCGCCAGCTTCGAATACACCGAGGCCCAGATGCGCGAAGTGGAAGCCTTGGTGAACCCACTGTTGGATGCCGGCTTGGCCACGGATGTCTATTCGATTGCCGGCGCTGGCCGATCCTCGCGCGGCTTTCTGATCGTCACGCTGGCCCCCTGGGACGAGCGGGATGTGAGCCAGCAGGCGATCATGCGCAGCCTGATCCCCGAACTTCTGGCGCTGCCAGCGGTCAGCGTCGCCATTCGCAGCCCCAACAGCCTGGGCATTCGCGGCGGCGGAACGGGCCTAAGCTTCGCCCTGACGGGAACCGACTACGCCGTGATCGCCGATGCCGCCGACGATCTGGTGGAGGAGATGCGCGAACGGTTGCCGGGTCTGATCGAGCCCTCGGTCGGCTTCGATGCCAGTCAGCCGCAATACGACGTCATTGCCGATCGCGAGGCCGCGGCCGCCTTAGGCGTTTCGATCGACAGCATAGCCCAGGCCATGCTGACCATGCTTGACGGACGCGAGGTCGCGGAGGTCTACGACGGCGATGTTGCCATTCCCATTCGGGTCGAGGCGCCATTGGATGCTGTGAACGATCCCGGCGATCTTGAAAATCTTTACGTTTCTACGTCCGAAGGACAGGTCGTGCCGTTGTCTGCCGTGGTCAGCATCGTCGAGACCTCGATTGCGACTTCGTTGCCGCGTGAAGGACAACGGCGCGCCGTGCCGATCTATGCCAGCTTGGCGGAAGGCTACGATCTTGGGACGGCGGTAACGGATTTGGAGGCCTTGGCCGCCGAGGTCCTGCAAGAGAACATCGGCGTTCTCATGCTCGGCGATGCGGCGGCGCTGGAGCAAACGGCCTCCGGCACGCTGATCACGTTCGGCATCGCCTTGCTGGTCGTGTTGCTCGTGCTCGCCGCCCAGTTCGAGAGTTTCGTGGCGGCCATGATCATCATCGTGACCGTACCGCTGGGCCTTGGGGCGGCCGTCATCGCAATCGCTTTGTCCGGCGGCTCGATCAACATCTACAGCCAGATCGGCCTGGTCATGATCGTGGGACTGATGGCCAAGAACGGCATCTTGATCGTCGAGTTCGCCGCCCAACTGCGCGACCAGGGCCGATCCGTCCGCGAAGCGGTCGAAGAGGCCTGCATCATTCGGTTCCGGCCGATCATGATGACGGCCTTGTCCACGGTCTGCGCGGGCTTGCCCCTGGTTCTGGCCAGCGGCCCCGGCATGGAGGCGCGCTCGGCGCTGGGCTGGATCGTCGTCGGCGGGCTGGGTTTTGCGACCCTGTTCACGCTGTTCGTGACGCCGGTCGCCTATTTGATGCTGGCCGGGCTGTCAAAGCCCCGCAGCGACGAGGCCCGGCGTCTCGAGGCCGAGGTGGCGGCGGCAAATGGCTCTGCGTCTCAACCGCCCAGTCGGGCCACCGTTCCGGACGCGGCGGAGTGATCGGCCTCACAGATTACCGCAGTCCAAGGCCCATGGCCTGACGCATGAAGAAGCGCTTCAGGGGTGGCAGCCTGCCAACCATCTCCAGACCCAGCCCCCTTGCCGCGCGGATCGGCAGAACCCGGTTGGAAAACAGCCGGTTCAGCAGGTCCGTCGTCGCCAGCATGGTGGCATTGTCCGGCCGCCGACGCCGTTCGTAAGTGGCCAGTAATCCACGATCGCCCAGGTCGAGACCAAGCCGTGCCCGATCGATCAGCAGTTCGGACAGCAAGGCCACGTCGCGCAGCCCCAGATTGAGGCCCTGCCCGGCGATCGGGTGAATGGCGTGGGCGGCTTCGCCGATCAGCGCCATGCGCGTATCCGTGTAACGCCGCGCGTGCAAGACGCCAAGCGGATACCGGAAGCGATCGCCAAGCAGGCGGACACGCCCGAGATAGTCGCCCATGCGCTCGTTCAGTGCCTTGTTGAAGTCTGGCACCGAGAGGCCGAGGAAATAGTCCGCGCGTGCGGGCCGTTCGGTCCAAACGATCGACGAGCGGTGATCGACGCCGGCGCCCTTGGCCTTGGGCGCGTCGGTCATCGGCAAGACGGCGAACGGGCCTTCCGGCATAAAATGCTCCAGCGCCAGGCCGGCGTGCGGCTTTGCATGGGCGATGGTGCAGACGATGGCGTGCTGGTTGTAGCGCCAGCGGCGAAAGCCGATGTTTGCGTCCTGGCGCACCATTGAGCCCCTGCCATCGGCACCGATGACGATCTCCGCCCTGACCTGGGTCCCATCCGCCAAGGTCGCCGCGACGGCGTCCTCCATGCGGTCTATCGCCGTTACCGTCGCCGGCGCCAGATGGGTTACCGATTGCAGATCGTCGAGCGCGGCGAACTGTGCCAGACGGATCAGCCTGTTTTCGACGATATGGCCAAACGGTGCCCCATCGGATTCCGACGCCATCTCGCGATGGTCGAAATGCAGGAACAGTGGCTGGCGGTCGTCCGCGATCCGGATGTCCAAAATGGGCTCGGCGTCCGACAAAAGAGGCTGCCAAAGGCCGGCGCCATCCAGCACCTGCTGTGAGCCGAAGGAGATCGCCGTCGTCCTGCCGTCGAACGGCAGGGCCGCACGCGCCTTCTTGCTCTCGCGATCGGCAACAATCACGGGCAGGCCGGCTTTTCCCAATCTGGCGGCAAGCGTCAGGCCGGCGAGCCCCCCGCCGACGATCAAGACACGGCAACTCAGCGCCCTGTTCTTTCCCCGCGCGGCGTCCCGTGTGCGCGTCGCGCTTTTTGTCGTAGTCATCGGAGGACTTTCCGCCCCGATCAGATGCTTGTCCAGGGACAAGACAGCACACTAGCTTGCCTAATTTCTGGGCGGCGATCCGTTTCTGCCTAATAATTGGGCATCTGTGGCTGCGATAGGACGGATTTTCCCCGATTTTGAGCCCAATGACGCGGTGCAACCAAACTGGCACGGTTTTTGAGTCAGTTTTGTGTCGAAGCCGTATTTCCGCGGCAGCAAGGCACCCCGGTCATGAAGAAACCGGGTCATTCGGACTGAATCAGGGGACTGAGCAATGAAACTGGTGATGGCCATCATCAAGCCTTTCAAGTTGGACGAGGTGCGCGAGGCGCTGACCTCGCTCGGCTTGCAAGGGCTGACCGTCAGTGAGGTCAAGGGCTTTGGCCGACAAAAGGGTCAAACCGAGATCTATCGGGGCGCTGAGTACTCCATCAGCTTCCTGCCCAAGGTGAAGATTGAGGTCGTGGTCGCCGACGACATGCTCGATGGCGTGGTCGAGGCGATCCAGAAGTCGGCCAACACCGGCCGTATCGGCGACGGCAAGGTCTTCGTCATGGATATCGCGCAGGCAGTGCGCATCCGTACTGGCGAGACCAACGCGGAGGCTCTGTAATTAAATGAGGACTGACATGCTGAAGAAACTGGCGCTTGTAACGGGCGCCGTCGGCCTGGTCGGCTTGGCGATGATCGAGCCATCGCTGGCACAGGAAACCGAAGCCGCCGCCGACGCGGCGGCCGAAACCGTCGAAGCTGCCGCGGAAGCGATTCCGGAAATGGGCGTGCCGGCCGAATCGGCCTTCGTTTTCAACACCTTTTCGTTCCTGATCTCCGGTGCGCTGGTGATGTGGATGGCGGCCGGTTTTGCCATGCTGGAATCCGGCCTGGTGCGGACCAAGAACACCGCCGCGATCTGCCTGAAGAACATCACCCTCTATTCGATCGCCGGCATCATGTACTACCTGATCGGCTACGATCTGATGTACACCGACGTGAGCGGCTACATCGGCAGCTTCTCGCTGTTCTACAACACGTCGGAGGCAGAGTTGGCGCTGTTCGGCGCCGAAGAGCCGACGAATGAAATGGTCGCAGCCGTTGTGGGCAACGGCTATTCGGTCATGTCCGACTGGTTCTTCCAGATGGTCTTTGTCGCGACGGCAGCCTCGATTGTTTCAGGCACAATCGCCGAACGTGTTCGGTTCTGGCCGTTCATGATCTTCATCATCGTGCTGACCGGCCTGATCTATCCGATCCAGGGGTCGTGGACCTGGGGCGGCGGCTGGCTCACGGAGATGGGCTTCAGCGATTTCGCTGGGTCGACGATCGTTCACTCGGTTGGTGGCTGGGCGGCAGTGACTGGCGCTCTGATCATCGGCGCTCGCCGCGGCAAGTATAACAAGGACGGCTCGATCAACCCAATGCCGGGCGCTAACCTGCCCTTGGCGACGCTCGGGACGTTCATCCTCTGGCTGGGCTGGTTTGGCTTCAATGGCGGTTCGCAGCTTGCCTTGGGTTCAGCGCTTGACGCTGCGGCCATGGC